>NZ_JBHXJK010000060.1:0-51410 GCF_042723255.1 Amycolatopsis thailandensis | reverse complement strand
AGATGTGAATAAGAGCCAGCCCCTCACCAACGAGACCGAGCGTGGAGGATCCGGGACGTTCAACGTCCCAAATCCTCCACGCTCGCCAGTCACACCAGTGGGCAGGCGACGCATTCAGAGGACTAAACGCGATCCGGAGCGGCATCGTCCCGCTTCGACAGGTCCCGGATCAGCGAGACGATCTCCCGGCTGACCGGGCGCAGCACCCGCAGCCGCGAAAGCCCCACCAGCCGCGCGATCAGCGGCACCGTCCGCTCCACCAGCACGCGGCTGCGTTTCTGGCCGCGAGAGCGATCGTGGACCCAGAACAGCACGACCCCCATCTGGTACAGCCACAGCAGATCGGGCAGTTCGTCGCGCAGGTCCGGGTCGAGTTTGGCGTCGGAGCCGTCGATGACGTCGCGCATCAGGCCGACGGAGGACTCCCGCGCGGGAGTCGACTCTTCGCTGAAAGGGCTCAGCGGCGATTCCGGGTCGGCGGCGTTGACGAAGAGCTGTGTGCCGAAGCGGTGGTACGGCTCGGCGACGTCGAGCCAGGTGAGCAGGACCGTCTTGAGCCGCTCGCTGAAGTCCCGCTCACCTTCGATCGCCTGGCGCGCCATCGTCAGGTGCCCTTTGGCGATCTCGTCGTAGAAACCCTGGATCAGCTGGTCTTTCGAGGCGAAGTAGTAGTAGGCGTTCCCGACCGACACGCCCGCTTCGCCCGCGATGGCCCGCATGGTCGTGCGGTCGTAGCCGTTCTCCGCGAACAGCCGCAACGCGGTCGCCACGATCAGCGACCTGGTTTCCTCACTCTTCGCCACCACTGCACGTTATCCGGTCAGGGCGCCGGGTGCGGAGCGGGCGCCGGGTAGCCGGGGTAGGGCTGCGGGGCCGGCGCGGGCCGCGGGGTGACGTGGTTGAGGTGCTTGCGCCGGATGCCGTTGAACACCAGCACGTTCCCGACGTGCATCACGCCGAGCACGAGTGCCACGGTGCCGACCTTGACCGACACCATCTCGAAGACGTCGCGCGCGTCGAGGACGGTGTCGTTGCTGGTCAGGAACAGGGTCACGAAACCCAGGCTGACCAGGTAGAACCCGACGACGAGCAGTTGGTTGACCGAATGCGCCAGCGCCTGCTTGTCCTGGAAGACGTCCTCCAGGAACGTCTTGCCGTGCCTGCTCAGGGTGCGGGCGACGAGGACGGTCAGGGGGACGGTGATGGCCAGGTAGAGCGCGTAGGCCACGACTACGGGTTGCATGGGGACCTCCCTTTTGAACGTGTTCAAGAAGTACCGTAGCCGAGATTTTGAACGCGTTCAAGAGATGCTGTTCACCTGAAGCTCACCCGGGCATGCGCGCGGTGTGCGTAAGGTCGCACCGACTCTGGGAGGTAAGACGTGAAACGCATCGCCGCCGTGCTCACATCGGGTGCCTTGCTGGCCGGGACGCTGCTGGCCGCCACCCCGGCGGAAGCCACCGTCGGGCAGAACGTCCGGTTCGCGACGTTCAACGCTTCGCTCAACCGCGGAGCCGCCGGTCAGCTGGTGACCGACCTGTCGCAGCCGGGCAACGTGCAGGCGAACGAGGTCGCCGAGGTGATCCAGCGCAACCGGCCGGACGTGCTGCTGATCAACGAGTTCGACTACGTGCCCGGCAACCGCGCTGCGGACCTGTTCCGCGAGAACTACCTGAAGCGCAGTCAGAACGGCGCCGCGCCGATCGACTACCCGTACGCCTTCACCGCGCCGTCGAACACCGGTGTCGCGACCGGTTTCGACCTCGACCGCGACGGCAAGGTCGGCGGCGGAAACGACGCGCACGGCTTCGGCCTCTTCGAGGGGCAGTACGGCATGCTCGTGCTGTCCAAGTACCCGATCGACACGAAGAGCGTGCGGACCTTCCAGAAGTTCCTGTGGAAGGACATGCCCGGCGCGCTGCTGCCGGACGACCCGGCCACGCCGGCGCCGAACGATTGGTACTCGCCGCAGGCGCTCGACGTACTGCGCCTGTCGTCGAAGTCCCACTGGGACGTCCCGATCCGCGTCGGCCGCTCGACCGTGCATTTCCTGGCCGCGCACCCGACGCCGCCCACCTTCGACGGTCCCGAAGACCGCAACGGCACCCGCAACAACGACGAGATCCGCTTCTGGGCGGATTACGTGACCCCGGGCAAGGGCCGCTACATCCACGACGACCGGGGCCGCCGCGGTGGGCTGGGCGCGCACGAGAAGTTCGTCATCGCCGGCGACCACAACTCCGACCCGCTCGACGGCGACAGCGTCCCGGGCGCGATCTCACGCCTGCTGAACGCGCCGCGAGTCATCGAGACCCGGCCGGGCAGCGAAGGCGGCGTCCGGGCGGCTCAGGACCAGGCCGGCGCCAACATCGGCCAGAAGGGCGACCCGTACTTCGACACCGGCGACTTCAACGACAACGCGCCGGGGAACCTGCGGATCGACTACGTCCTGCCGTCCAAGGGCCTGTTCCCCTGGCGCGCCGAGGTGTTCTGGCCGCTGCCCGATTCGCCGCTCGCCCGGCTCAACGACGCCTCGGACCACCATCTGGTGCGGGTCGACGTGTTCGTCCCGCGCTGGTGACCCTCAGCGGGCGCCGAGCAACGCGGCGCCCGGACCGGTGAGCGTGGCCAGGCCGGTGCTCCGGCCGCTCACGGCCAGGAGCAGGTCGACGAGCGGGCCCCGTACTTCCTCGGGGCCCGCTCCGCCGGACCACTCGGCGTCGGTGGCGATCAGCTTGAGGTCCCGGCAGCGCTTCTTGGCGCCCCAGAACGGGCTGACGAGCAGGTGCTCCAGGGAGGCGATCGCCGGCTGTTCCGGCATCGGCCTGGCGATACCGAGCGGGCGGGCGACGTCCTGGCCGTGGATCAGCACGTCGGCGAGCGGATCGACCGGTTTGGCACCGGGCGAGCGACGCGGTGATCCGGCGTCCTCGCGGATCTGGGCGACGAGTTCCGCGGGGGAGAACCGGGCGCCGTAGGCGATGGCCTGGTCGACGTTCATCCGGTCCCAATTCCCCTTGGCCTTGACGATGCCGACGAGGGTGTCTTTGAGCCGGTTCCTGGTGGACTGCGCCAGATGGGCGGCCATCGCGTGGACCGTCCATTCCGTACAGAGGGTGGTCACCGACCAGTCGTGCTCGGCGAGACTTCCCAGCAGATCCGCGAAGCTCAGCCGTTCCGTCTCGGTCCAGGCCAAGATCTCGCCGTCGTTCATCCCGCTCCTCTGTTCCGAGATACACCTCGCCGCCATGGAACCAGAGTTCGCGCCGTTCGGGTTCTTCGAAGGTGCTCAACTAGCCTGAGGGCATGAAGATCGCGATTCTCGACGACTACCAGGAAGTGGCGCTCGGTTTCGGGGACTGGGACTCCCTCGGCGCCGACATCGAGGTGTTCACGAAGCCGTTCGCGGACCCCGCCGACGTGGTGGCCCACCTACGGGACTTCGAGGTCGTGGTCGCGATGCGCGAGCGCACCCGTTTCCCCGCCGAGGTGCTCGACCGGCTGCCCGCGCTCAAGCTGCTGGTGAGCACCGGTCACCGCAACGCCGCGATCGACGTGGCCGCCGCCCGGCGCAACGGCGTGGTCGTCTCCTCCACGGGGTACATCGCCGCCCCGGCCGCCGAGCACACCTGGGCGCTGATCCTCGCCGCCGCGCGGAACGTGCCGGTGGAGTCGAAGAACATGCGCGAGGGCGGCTGGCAGACCACGGTCGGCACGATCCTGTCCGGCAAGACCCTCGGGCTGCTGGGCCTCGGCAGGCTCGGCGCCGGTGCGGCCAAGATCGGCCAGGCGTTCGGCATGGAGACCATCGCGTGGAGCCAGAACCTGACCCAGGAGAAGGCCGATCCGCACGGTGTCACGGCGGTGTCGAAGGACGAACTGTTCGCCCGCGCGGACGTCCTTTCGATCCACCTGGTGCTCAGCCGCCGCACCCGGGGGCTGGTCGGCGCGCCCGAGCTCGCCGCGATGAAGCCGTCGGCGATGCTGGTCAACACCTCGCGCGGCCCGATCGTGGACGAAGCCGCCCTGGTGGACTCCTTGCGCCGCAAGGAGATCGCGGTCGCCGCGCTGGATGTCTACGACGTCGAGCCGCTGCCGTCGGAGCATCCGCTGCGGACGCTCGACAACGTCGTGCTCACCCCGCACATCGGCTACGTCACCCGGGAGGCCTACGAGATCTTCTACCGCGACGCGGTCGAGGACATCGCGGCCTTCCAGGCGGGTTCGCCGGTCCGCGTCATGGAGTGAGGCCGCGCAGCTCCGAGAGCACGGCGTCGGTGTAGGGCGGCCACACCTCGGCCGCCCACGGGCCGAAAGCGCGGTCGGTGAGCGCGACACAGGCGGCGCCGGCGTCGGGATCGACCCAGAGGAACGTTCCGGACTGCCCGAAGTGGCCGAACGTCCGCGGCGAGCTCGATGATCCTGTCCAATGTGGACTCTTGTGGTCGCGGATCTCGAAACCGAGCCCCCAGTCGTTCGGCTTCTGGTGGCCGAAACCGGGCAGGACGCCGGAAAGTCCGGGGAAGACCACGGAGGTCGCCTCGCGCACGGTCTCGGCTGCGATGAGCTTCGGCGCCTGCAATTCGGCGGCGAAAGCGACGAGGTCGTCCACAGTGGACTCCGCGCCCGAGGCGGGGGAGCCGGTCAGCTTGGTCGACTTCATGCCCAGCGGCTGGAAAAGCGCCTCCGCCTGGTAGTCGGCGAAAGGGATCCCGGAATGCTCGGTGAGCGCGTCGGCGAGCTGCTCGAAACCGGCGTTGGAGTACAGGCGGCGGTTGCCCGGCGCGGCCATCGGCTTGTGCTCGTTGAAGGCCAGGCCCGAGGTGTGCGCGAGCAGATGCCGGATCGTGGCGCCTTCCGGCCCGGCGGGGGTGTCGAGTTCGACGACGCCCTCTTCGATGGCGATCAGCGCGGCGTAGGCCGTGAGCGGTTTGGTCACCGACGCCAGCCGGTACACCTTCGTCGTGTCGCCGTGGGTGCCCAGCACGTCACCGGCGGCGGTCACCACGGCCGTGGCGGCGTTGTCCACCGGCCACTGTTCGATCTCGCGCACGCTCTCCATGCCTACACCCTACGAAGCCCGGGCCGGTCGGGGACGGCCCGGGCTTCGCAGGGATGAGGATCAGGCGTCGAGGTCCGTCGCCACCAGCTCGGCGATGGCCTCGACGGCCGCCTCGGCACCTTCACCCTCGGCACTGATGATGACCTCGTCGCCGTAGCCGGCGGCGAGCGTCATCAGGTTCAGCACGCTGCCGGCCGCGACCGGGTCGCCGCCCGCCTTGGCGATCGAAACCGCGACGGGCTGCGCCGCGGCCGCCTTGGCGACCGTCGCCGCGGGCCTGGCGTGCAGGCCCACCTTGCTGGCCACGGTGACGCGTTTCTCCGGCATGTTCTTTCCCTTTCGTGCCTTCGGTTCTACTGAGCTGAAACTACTTGACGGGCTTCGCCGCGGTGGCTTCGAGATCGGCCTCGATCGCGTCGTCCTCGCGGCCCGGGGTCCGCAGGTTCCACTTGGTGATCACGAAACGGAAGATCACGTAGTAGATGACCGCGTAGGCCAGGCCGATCGGGATGAGCAGCCAGACGTTGCTGCTCGCCGCCGGGTGGCTGAAGTTGAGCCCGAAGTCGATCGCACCGGCGGAGAACCCGAAGCCGAGGTGGATGTCGAGCGCGTTCACCAGCGCCATCGAGGTACCGGTCAGGACCGCGTGGATCAGGTACAGCGGCCACGCGACGTACATGAACGAGAACTCGATCGGCTCGGTGACACCGGTCAGGAACGAGGTCAGCGCACCGGCGATCATCACACCGCCGACGATCTTCTTCTGGCTGGGCTTCGCGGTCTGCCAGATCGCCAGCGCCGCGGCGGGGATGGCGAACATGAAGATCGGGAAGAACCCGGTCATGAAGGTGCCGCGGGTCGGGTCACCCTTGAAGAACTGGGTCAGGTCGCCGCCGTCGAAGATGAACCACACCGGCACGTTCAGCAGCTGGTGCAGACCGACCGGGATCAGGAGCCGGTTGAGGAAGCCGTAGATACCGCCACCGACCACGGGCGCGCCGGTGACCGCTTCACCGGCGGCCTGGATGCCGTCGTTGACCCAGTGGAAGACCAGGCCTAGCGGCACCGCGAGGACCAGCAGCACCAGGGCGGTGATGATCGGCACGAACCGGCGGCCACCGAAGAAGGCCAGGTACGGCGGCAGCTTGATGCGGTAGAACTTCTGCCACAGCAGCGCGGTGACGAGGCCGACGATCACACCGGCCAGCACGCTGTAGGGCCATTTGATCGGGTTGAGCATCAGGCCGGCGGGCTTTGCGGGGTCCCAGCCGGGCAGCTCTTCGAACGGCGCGAAGACGCGAAGGACGCTGGTGAAGACGAAGAAGCCGACCACGGCGGCGAGGCCCGTGGCACCGTCGCTCTTCCGGGCGAACCCGACGGCGATACCCACCGCGAACAGGAGCGGCAGCCAGTTGAACAGCGAGTCCCCCGCGGCACCGATGGCCGCGGCGACCTTGTCCCAGCCGAGGCCGTCCTTGCCGAGCAGGTCAGGCTGACCGAGCCTGGACAGGAGCGCGGCGGCGGGCAGGGCGGCGATGGGGAGCATGAGGCTGCGGCCGAAGCGCTGAAGGCCGGCAAGTCCCTTGCCTTTGCTCTTCGCCCCCTCGGCGGTGGTGGAGCTCATCGGGTACCTCCGTAGTGAGGATGGTGACCGGAATCCGGGGTGTTCCGGTCAAGCTGCATGGTGACCTGGTAGTGATCGCCCCGGTACCAGGAAGTCATGTCTTCGATCGGTTCCCCGTTGACGCTGGAGACCCGGCGGAAGACAAGAAGCGGACTGCCGGCGCGCATGCCGAGCAGGCGTGCCGTTTCGCGGTCCGCGGATTCGGCCCAGACCGTCTGCCACGCGTGGTCCGGGCGGAGGTCATACGACTGGGCGAGTTGGACGTACAACGATCGAGTGAGATCGAGGTCGAGCAGACCGGGCATCCGGCCCGCGTGATACCAGCCACGTTCGACCGCGAGCGGCACCCCGTCGGCACGGCGGAGCCGTACCAGCCGGTGTGCCGGGGTTCCGGCGGTCAGGCCGAGAGCGTGCGCCGAGGGGGCGGGCGGGACCTCGGTGGCGGTCTTGACGACCTCCGTGGTCGGGGTCATCCCGCGACGGCGCATGTCCTCGGTGAAGGACATCAGGTAGAGCTGCAGTTCCATCCGCCTCGCGGCGGTGAACGTCCCCTTGCCGCGCACCCGCGACAAGAGTCCTTCTTCGACCAGCTTGCCGATCGCCGACCGGACGGTGAGCCGCGACACCTGATAGGTCTCGGCGAGGTCACGTTCCGAGGGGATAGGTGAGCCGGGGGGTAGCTCACGCTCCACCGTGCGGCGCAGAATCTCCCGCAGCTGGGCGTGTTTGGGCGTCGGTCCGTTGATCACACGGTCGGACGGCGGCAGCTGCGCCGAAGCGCTCATGACGGTCACCGTCCTTTCGGGCCGGTCGGTTGGGTAACCCGTACTCGCATCTGGTCCGGAAGATTGGTACGTTCCGGTCTAGACCAATGATCCGATGGGGCAGGATGCTCCGTCGCACGAGCGGGTGTCAACCACCGTTACGCGTTCGTGGCCAGGGATCGGGTGCGAGTCGGCGAACGGCGTAGTACAGCTGGTTCGCATGTGGGAAACCGACAGGGAACAGGGAGACCGCGATGGCGGATGACAGGCCGGAAAAGATCCTCGCGGCGCTCGGCGGCGCCGAGAACGTCATCGAGGTGGAGGGGTGCATCACCCGGCTGCGCTGTGAGCTGGAAGACATGAGCCTGCTCGACGAGGCCGCGTTGAAGGCCGCCGGCGCGATGGGTGTCGTGCGCATGGGCGCCGGTGTCCAGGTGATCGTGGGACCGGAGGCCGACACGATCGCCAGCGACATCGAGGACCTGATGTGAGCCTCGAAATTCTGAGCCCGGTAAGCGGCAAGACGACCGCTATGACCGAAGTGCCCGACCCGGTCTTCGCGCAGGCGATGGTCGGCCCCGGCCTCGCGGTCCTGCCCTCGGGCGGGCGCCAGGACGCCGTCGCGCCGGTCGACGGGACGATCGTGACCCTGCACCCGCACGCTTTCGTGGTGGCCACCGAAGACGGCCGCGGAGTGCTGGTCCACCTCGGGATCGACACGGTGAAGGAGAAAGGCGAGGGGTTCACCCTCCACGTCGTCAAGGGTGAGGCCGTCCGTGCCGGGCAGCCGGTCGTCGGCTGGGACCCGGACGCGGTCAAGGCCGCCGGCTACTCGCCGATCGTGCCGGTGGTGGCGCTGGACGCGAAGGCCGAAGTCCTTTCGGGACTGCTCACCGGCGGCGACGTCGAGGCGGGCGACCCGATCTTCACCTGGGACAGCTGAACTTCCGCGCCGATGTCATGAGGGGTCCCCTTAGGACACTTTTCGTCCTAAGGGGACCCCTCATGACGTTTCTCAGGCGGTGACGACCTGGCCGTTCGCGACCTTGACCGCGATCGAGGGCAGCGGCTGGTCCGCCGGTCCCTTCTTGACCGCGCCGGTCTTCGCGTCGAAGACCGAGTTGTGGCAAGGACATTTGAGTTCCGCGCCGTCCGGGACGACCGCGCAGCCCTGGTGGGTGCAGATCGCGCTGAACGCCGCCGCCGCGTCCTCGGCGGTCCTGGTGACGATGACGTCCTTGCCGTCGGCGGTCTTGGCGGCCTTCGCCTGGCCGACCTCGATGTCGGCGAGCGCGGTCAGGGTCTCGCCCGGTGCCGCGGCGGGTGGAGCGGCGGCCGAGCCGGACGACGGGGAGTCGCTTCCGCAGGCCGAGAGGGCCACGGCACCGACGGCCGCGCCGGCGACGGCGGCCCCGGTGGTCAGGACGGTGCGGCGGGAGTGAAGTTCGGCAGTCATGCCCATACACACGGCAGAAGCGGCCATCCGGTTCAATTTCGCCGACCGATCGGGTGCCGGATTGAACCGAAAGCCCCTCTTTTCCGTGTTCAAGGGCATAGGGGAACCGAACACGCGGAAAGAGATACGGACATGATCCGGTGGTTGTTGCGGGCGGTGGTGGCGGCGAGCCTGCTCGGCTCGGCGTGGGTGCATTACGTCGTATGGCAGGACTGGGCGTCGGAAACGGCCGTGGTCGGACCGCTCTTCCTGGTGAACGTCGTCGCGGGCGTGGTGCTCGCGATCGCCGTCCTGGCCTGGCACCACTGGCTTCCCGCGCTCGCGGCGATCGGATTCGGCCTGGCCACCCTGGGCGCGTACGTGCTCTCGCTGACCACCGGGTTCTTCGGCGTCTCGGAGCGCTTCACCAGCCAGGCCGAGATCTGGGGCGTGATCACCGAAGCGGCATGCGTGATCTTCGCCCTTCCCCTGCTCCGCAACCGCGAGAGCACGGATCGGTGAAGGAATTCGCGGAGGACCGGCTGATGCGGGCTCTGCACGACGAGCACGCCGCGGCGCTCTGGTCCTACGCACTGCACCTCACCAGTGGCGACCGGGTCCGCGCGGAGGACGTCGTCCAGGAGACGCTGCTGCGGGCCTGGCGCAACGCGAAGGTACTCGACCAGTCCGAGGGATCGGCGCGAGGCTGGCTGTTCACCGTGGCGAGGCGGATCGCCATCGACGACTGGCGTGCCTCCGAGGCGCATCCGGAGGTGGTGACCGGCCGGCCGCCCGAAACGGCGGTCACGGACGGCACCGAGCGGGCGGTCCAGGGCTGGCTGGTCGCCGAAGCCCTCGGCGAACTCTCGCCACGACATCGGGACGTACTCGTCCTGTGCTACTTCCAGGGTTACTCCGTCGCCGACGCGGCGAAGCGGCTGGGGGTGGCCGAAGGGACGATCAAGTCGCGGACGCACTACGCCCTGCGGGCGTTGCGGCTCGTATTGGAGGAAAGAGGGGTGACTCAATGACCGACCCCTTCGCCACCTACGACGCGGCCTATGTGCTCGGCGCGTTGTCCCCGGAAGACCGGTCCGCTTACGAGAGACACCTTCGCGTGTGCGACCGGTGCGCGGCTTCCGTGCGCGATCTGGCCGGGATCCCCGGACTGCTCGCCCAGGCCGGCGCCCCAGCGCTGGTGGAGGAGGAACCGGCGCCCTCGCCGGAACTGCTGCCCGCCGTGCTCAAACGGGTCCGCCGGGGGAGGCGGATCCAGCGGGCGATCACCACCACCGCGGCCGGGATCGCCGTCGCAGCCGGTGTCGCGCTCGTGGTCGTCCTGACCGGGCCGATCGCGGCGGCGGGCGACCCGATGACCCCGCTCGGCGACTACCCGGTGACCGCCGAGGTCGCCATGTCCGCCACGGACACCGGCACGAAGGTCGACATGACGTGCAGTTACGGCGGCAACCGCACCGGTGACTACATCCTGGTCGCCGTCGACGCCGACGGAGGCACCAGCGAACTGGCGTCCTGGCGGGCGATGCCCAAGGACACCGCGCACATCGTGGTCGGCACCGCGATGCGCGCCGGGGACATCAGGGCACTGGAGATCCGCACGCCCTCGGGTCTCCCGCTGCTGCGGATGAACCCCTGATCCCGGTGCCATGACAGGACTTCGGCGCCGGAAGCGGTGCGGATTGCCCGGGACCGGCCGAAGGTTTCGGAGCACCTCGCCGGGCCGGCGGCCGGGTGTCCCCAATGCCACATTGGGGGCAGGTGTCGCCGGGGTTGACGCGCCTGGCTGCACATCACTCGGCTGACAGGCAGCGCCTACAGCGGTTGCCTGCGTGCTGCCCGACGTGCGTGAACGGTCCGTTCACGACTTCCGCACCCGCGCCCGACCTGCCGAAAGTGCGTGAAAGTCCCTGTCACGAAAAGAAAATCTTGCCCGCGTGAACCGCCGGGCGCACTCTTGATCTTGTGTTCACGCCGATCGCCTTCGCGGTGGCGGGCGCCGGATCGGCGCTCGCCACACGCTCCTGCCTGCGCCGGGCGGGAGCGCCGGTGACGGCTTGGGCGGCCGCCCTCGCGGCGGCGGCGCTCGTCGCGGTCTGGCTGAGGCACCAGGCTGGCGCCTGGCCGTCGTGGTGGCTCGCGGTCCCCGCCGTGCTGACCGTCTTCGCGGTCCCGCTGGCGCTCGCCGACCTCAAGCACCGCCGCCTGCCCGACATCCTGACCCTGCCCGCGTACCCGGCGCTGGCCGTCGCGCTGGCGGTCGCCGCGCACGGGGGAGGGGCGGCCATCGCCTGGCGGGCCGTGCTGGGCGCGCTGGTCTTCGGCGGGGCGCACGCGCTCGTCCACGCGCTGTCGCCGCGCTCGCTCGGCGCCGGGGACGTGAAGCTCGCCGGGAGCGTCGGCGCGGTCCTCGCCGCGACGGGCTGGCCGTCGGTCGTGCTCGGCGCCGTCGCCGCGGCGCTACTGAGCGTGGCGCTCGCGGTGGGCGGGCCCCGGCATCCCGCGGTGCCGCACGGACCCGGTCTCCTGGTCGCGGCGTGGGCGCTCGCCGTCTTCGCCGGACCTGGTCCGGGATAGCCCGGCCTGTCCTGGGACGGAGAGGAGGTTGTGACAGGATCTGTCAGGTGTTGCGCTGGATAACCGCAGGGGAATCGCACGGACCCGCCCTCGCCGCCATCCTGGAAGGGATGCCCGCCGGGGTCGAGGTCACCACCGCCGAGGTGAGCGAGCAGCTCGCGCGACGGAGGCTCGGCTTCGGCCGCAGCCCCCGGATGGGCTTCGAGACCGACCACATCGAGTTCACCGGCGGTGTCCGGCACGGGCTCACCCAGGGTGGCCCCGTCGCGGTCCAGATCGAGAACGCCGAGTGGCCCAAGTGGGAGAAGGTCATGTCGGCCGATCCCGTGCCCGCCGAGGAGCTCGAAGGACTGGCGCGCAACGAGCCGCTGACCCGCCCCCGGCCCGGTCACGCGGACCTGCCCGGCATGCAGAAGTACGGCTTCCCCGAGGCCCGGCCGGTGCTGGAGCGCGCGAGCGCCCGCGAGACCGCGTCCCGCACGGCGCTCGGCACGGTGGCCCGCGCGTACCTCAAGCAGCTGCTCGGGGTCGAGATCCTCAGTCACGTCGTGTCCATCGGCGGTGCCTCGGCGCCGGAGGGCCCGCTGCCCGTGGCGGCGGACCTGCCCGCCATCGACGAGAGCCCGGTCCGCGCCTTCGGCCAGGAGGGGACCGACGCGATGGTCGCCGAGGTCGACGCCGTGCGGAAAGCGGGTGACACCGTCGGCGGCGTGATCGAGGTGATCGCCTACGGCCTCCCGCCGGGCCTCGGCTCGCACGTGCACTGGGACCGCAGGCTCGACGCCCGCCTCGCCGGCGCGCTCATGGGCGTCCAGGCGATGAAGGGCGTGGAGGTCGGCGACGGCTTCACCACGGCCCAGCGCTGGGGCAGCCAGGCCCACGACGAGATCGACCGCGGCACCGGCCCGGTCGGGGTGACCCGCCGGTCCAACCGGGCGGGCGGGCTCGAAGGCGGCATCACCAACGGCGAGCCGCTGCGCGTGCGCGTCGCGATGAAGCCGATCTCGACCGTCCCCAAAGCACTGTCCACTGTGGATGTCACGACCGGCGAACCCGCGGTCGCCATCCACCAGCGTTCCGACGTCTGCGCGGTACCCCGCGCCGGTGTCGTGCTGGAGTCGGTGGTCGCGCTGATCCTCGCGGACGCCGCACTGGAGAAGTTCGGCGGCGACTCGCTGGCCGAGGGCAAGCGCAACGCCGAGGCCTACCTGAAGGCGCTCGAGGAGCGCTGGTGACTCCTCGCGCGGTGATCATCGGGCCGCCGGGCTCGGGCAAGAGCACGGTCGGCCCGGCGCTCGCCGCCCGGCTCGGTCTCGCCTTCCGCGACAGCGACGACGACATCGTCGCGAGCGCGGGCAAGCCCATCACCGACATCTTCGCGGAGGAGGGCGAGCCCGCCTTCCGCGCGCTGGAAGAGAAGATGGTCGCGAAGGCGCTGGCCGAGCACGAAGGCGTCCTCTCGCTGGGCGGGGGAGCGCCGATCACCCCGAGCACCCGGGAGCGGCTGGCCGGGCACACCGTGATCTTCCTCAACGTCGGGATGGCCGCGGGCGTGCAGCGCGCCGGGCTCTCGACCGCGCGCCCACTGCTGGCCGGGGTCAACCCCCGCGCCACGTACAAGGCGCTCCTCGACGCGCGGCTGCCGGTGTACCGCGAAGTGGCCGCGTTCGAGATCGAGACCGACCGGCTGACCGCCGACGAGGTCGTCGATGCCGCCCTCATCGGGCTCGCCGAGATCAGCAAGGAACGAGCATGAAGCGCACCATCGCCGGCGTCGTCCTCGCCGCCGTGGCCTTGACCCTGACGGCATGCGGCGAGGAGAAGCAGCCCGCCGGCGCCGACGTCATCCAGACCGGCGCCGCGACCAGCGGCGCTCCCGCCTCGGGAGCGCCCGAGACGGATGTCGCCGCCGACGTCAAGGTCACCAAATGCGACAGCGGCGGCTACACGCCGAAGATCACCATCGAGGTCACCAACAGCACGGGCGAGGACGCGCGCTACGCCGTCACCATCGCGATCAAGGACGCCGACGGCAAGGCCTCCGGTGAGGCGCTGTTCGCGAAGAACCGGATGACGCCCGGCCAGAAGGTGACCGAGGAAATCCCGGGCGACACCCCGGTCAAGGGCAAGATCACCTGCGAGGTCGCCAGGGCCAAGCGGCTTCCGCCGAAGTGAGGGAAACGATGACCGAGCCGGTCCGCATCACCGTCAACACCGCCAAGCCGTACGACGTCGTCATCGGCCGCGGCCTGCTGGGCGAGCTCACCGAGCAGCTCACCGACGCCTCCAAGGTCGCGCTGATCCATCCGCCGACGCTGACCACCACCGCCGAGGCCATCCGCGAGGAACTGGCCGCGGCCGGGATCGACGCGCATCGCGTCGAGATCCCCGACGCCGAAGACGGCAAGGCGCTCACCGTCGCCAGCTTCTGCTGGGAAGTGCTCGGCCGCATGGGCCTCGACCGCCAGGGCGTGGTCGTCGGGCTCGGCGGTGGCGCCGTGACCGACCTGGCGGGCTTCGTCGCCGCCACCTGGATGCGCGGCGTGCGCCTGGTCAACGTGCCCACCACGCTGCTGGGCATGGTCGACGCCGCACTCGGCGGGAAGACCGGCATCAACACCGAGGCGGGCAAGAACCTCGTGGGCGTCTTCCACGAGCCGAGCGCGGTCCTGGTCGACCTCGCGACGCTGGAGACGTTGCCGCCCAACGAACTCGTCGCCGGAATGGCCGAGGTCGTCAAGGCCGGGTTCATCGCGGACCCGCGCATCCTCGAACTCGTCGAGCAGGACCCGGCCGCGGCGCTGGACACCACCGGCGAGGTCATCGGCGAGCTGGTCCGCCGCTCGATCCAGGTCAAGGCCGACGTCGTCGCCGCGGACCTGCGCGAGTCGGACCTGCGCGAGATCCTCAACTACGGCCACACCCTCGCCCACGCCATCGAACGCCGCGAGAAGTACCGGTGGCGCCACGGCGCCGCGGTCAGCGTCGGGCTGGTGTTCGCCGCCGAACTCGCGCGACTGGCAGGCCGTCTCGACGACGCCACCGCGGAGCGGCACACGTCCGTGCTCAAGCTCCTGGGCCTGCCGACGACCTACGACCCGGACGCGCTCCCGCACCTGCTGGAGACGATGAAGGGCGACAAGAAGACCCGGTCGGGGGTGCTGCGCTTCGTCGTCCTCGACGGGCTCGCGAAACCCGGCAGGCTGGAAGGGCCCGACCCGTCGCTGCTCGCGGCCGCGTACTCGGTGGTGGCGGGCGAGGCCCCCAAGGCCGGCGGGAGCGTGCTGCTGTGAAGGTGCTCGTCCTCAACGGTCCCAACCTCGGCAGGCTCGGTCTGCGCGAGCCGGGGATCTACGGTTCCGCGACACACGCCGACCTGGTCTCGGCCTGTGTCGGCACCGGGAAGGAACTCGGGATCGACGTCGAGGTCCGGCAGACCGACCACGAGGGCGAGATGGTCGGCTGGCTGCACGAGGCCGCCGACGCGGGCTGGCCGGTGGTGCTCAACGCGGCCGCGTGGACGCATTACTCGATCGCGGTCCGCGATGCCGCCGCCCAGCTCACGTCGCCGTTGATCGAGCTGCACATCTCCAACGTGCACAAGCGTGAGCAGTTCCGGCACCACAGCGTGCTGTCGGACATCGCCACCGCGGTCGTCGCCGGGCTCGGGGTCGACGGATACCCCTTGGCCCTGCGCTGGATGGCCGCGAACGCGGCATGAACAACCCGCCCGCGATCGAGACCGCGAGGCTGCGGCTGCGCGCGCTGACCGAGGCCGACACCGAAGCGATCGTCAAGCTCTTCGCCGACCCGGCGATGAGCGCGCATTTCGCCGTCCCGCTGACCGAGCCGGACCTGGTCCGCGAAATGGTCGGCCGCAGGCTGTCCTATGACGGCCCGGCGGGAATGGGGCATTGGGCGATCGAACGCGACGGCGAGGTCATCGGTCTCGCGCATTTGCGGCCGTCGGCGGAATTGCCGGGCGAAGTCCCGGAGATCGGCTATTACCTGTCGCGTGCGCACGGCGGGCAGGGGCTGGCGACCGAGGCCGCGCGCGCCCTGCTGGCACACGGGCTCGTCGGGCTCGGCCTTTCGTCGGTGTGGGCGCTGGTCGGCGAGTCCAATGTGGCCAGTCAGAACCTGGTGCGGCGCTTGGGTTTCCTCGACGTCGGCGGCGGTGACCACTACGGCAGCGGGCCGCATCGGGTGTTCGTCGCGCTGCCGTCGGACCACGGTCGCGCGCACCACATCGAACTGTGGGTGCCGGATCTCGCCCGCGCGGAGGAAAGCTGGGGCTGGCTGCTGCGGGAACTCGGCTGGCGCGAGTTCCAGCGCTGGCCCGCCGGAGTCAGCTGGAAGCACGGCGCGACGTACCTCGTCGTCGAGCGTTCTCCCGCGCTCAGCGGCGAAAAGCACGAGCGGACCGCGCCGGGTCTGAACCATCTCGCCCTGCACGTCGAGTCCCCCGATCGGGTGGACGAGCTGGCTTCGAAAGCGCTCGAACACGGCTGGTCGGCGATGTTCGCGGACAAGTATCCGAATGCGGGGGGTGATCACCACTACGCCGCCTACCTCGAAAACGCCGATGGCTTCGAAGTGGAATTGGTCGCCCTACCGGGGACTGACGTCACCCGGCCGGGTTAAGCCTCGCTACACTCGGCCATCATGCGCCTTTTTCGTGGGGGTCGGCGAACCGCCCGTGTCGTGGTGGCCCTCGTCGCGGCCGGCGCGGTCCTCATGGCGTGCAGCGACGGAAATGTGCAGTCCCAGGCCGACGGCAAAGGCGGCGGGATCGGCGGAGCCCAGCAGCCGCCCAAGGAGAAGCCGCGGCCGATGGACGTCGAGCTCGCGACGAGCGATCCCCGGGCCAGTGGCGGCGTGGTCGGCGCGGGCGATCAGGACGCGGTCTACAACTACGGCCCGACCGTGATGCAGGACGGCGGCAAGCTCAAGATGTGGTGGTGCAGCCAGTACGGCAGCGCCCAGCCCGCCGGTGACGACGTCCTCTACGCGCAGTCTTCCTCGCTCGACGGTCCCTTCACCGGCCCGTCCGGCGGCGGCCCGGCGGCGGTGTTCTCCGGCGCCCCAGGTGGTTTCGACGGGATGCACACCTGCGATCCGTCGGTGATCAAGGTCGGCTCGACCTACTACATGTATTACACCGGCGCGGCGGGCGACCACGCGCTCGGCAACTCGATCGGGCTCGCCACCAGCCCCGACGGGCTCACCTGGACCCGCGCGGCGGGCGGGCAGCCGATCATCGGGCCCGCGCACGACGTGCACCGCGACAACGTCTACGGCGCGGGCCAGCCTTCGGCGGTGTACCTCGACGGCTGGTTCTACGTGCTCTTCACCGACACCACGGCCAAGGCCGCCGGGTGGAACGGCGCCGGGCAGTTCCTGCTCCGTGCCAAGGACGCGGCGTTCACCCAGGGCGTGGAGACGCTGGGGGAGCAGGGCTTCGTCGCCAAGCCCAGCACGATCTCGCCGCGCACGCGCTCGCTGGTCGACGGATTCAGCACCGACCTGATGTGGGTCGGCGCGCTCGACGCGTTCGTGATCGCGCACGAGACCGACACCGGCACCACGCTCACCTTCTGGACCAGGGACTTCTCCGCGCAGCCGTACCGGCCCGCGATCATCCCCGGCGCGTGGAAGGAGGGCCCCGGCCTGGTCCGGCGGCCCGACGGGCACGCGCCGCTCTCCTCGGGCGACGTCTGCGACCGGGTCCCGTTCGACGTCGTCCGTGCCACGATCGTCGGCGGCGCGGGGGCGCCGACCGACCTCAAACATTTCGGTCTCGACGTCCGGGGCTCGCGGGCCTGCGACGGCGACGCCCGGATCCGGACCTCGTTCGAAGGCGTCGCGATGCCGTCGCCGCAGCGGACCATCGACCTGGTGGCCGACGGCGCCCTGGTGCGGGTCGACCGGCGCTCGGTGGCGGCCGCGCTCGCGGGCGAGGTGCTGGACAAGCGGCTCAAGGTCGTCGACAAGTTCCCGCAGGCCGCGCGCTTGAGCGCCGGGGCGAAAATGGTGCGCGCGCCGGGCCGCGGATTCGGCGTGGTGCTCGACGGCAAGCTGTACGTGGTGCCGGACGCGGGAGCGGCGGCGCTGAACGACTCGACCGTCGAAGAGATCAGTGATCAGGCCTGGGACGGCTTCCCGGCCGGTTTCCCGCTCGCGGGCTGAGCTTCGTCTTCGTCGTCGTCTTCTTCCGCCGGGGCCTTCTTGGCGATGAGCCCGCCGACGAACAGGCCGAGCCCGGCCGGGATCAGCACCAGCAGGGCCGAGAAGGCGGCGCCGCCGGTGAGCGCGCCGCCGAGCTCCGAGGCGCCGGTCTGATCGACGAACACCGCGCGGCCGATCACGTACAGCACGCCCGAGACCGGGCCCGCGATCAGCGCCGCGATGAACCAGTTCTTGCCGCGCTCGGGTTTGCCCTGCCAGGCGTCCACGGCGCTCCAGCCCGCCGCCGCGCCGACCAGGACGGCGAGGGCGAGGGAGGTGAAGAGGGTCTTGTCGGTGGGGTTGAAGACCTCGTACTTGGCCAGCACGGTGACGGCCGCGCCGTGCAGCAGCGCCATCACGAGTCCACGAGTCAGCCACGGTGCCATTGGAGAAGCTTAACTCGCCAGTAGCGACTCGTCGGCCAGGCGACCTGTCTCAAGTACATGAAGGCCCCCTTGCTTGCGCCTAGGTACGTGATGGCCCCCTTCATGTACTTCGGGATCGTCACGTTCGCCCCAGGCGCACCAGCTGTGACTTGTTGGGTCAAGGGGACTGTTGTGGTGCTTAAGCGGTCCGTGAAGGCCTCCTTGAGGGACCCAGAGTCCCTCAAGGAGGCCTTCACGGGCCGCCGGGCACGACAGGCACGAACGGGACCGAGGAAAGGGACCGGCTGACGGTCTCCCCGGAAGCGCGTCAGCGCGACGAGAAGACTTCACCGTCGCGCGCCCTCTTTCGGGCCGGAGGCCCACGGAAACGGATTGCAGGGCGCCCTTCATGACCACGCGAGCTGCAAGCGGGGCCAGCGCCCTGCGAGACGTTTCCGTCAGCGCGCGACATAATGCGACAGTGCGTGAATACTTCTCTCGCCGCCGCGCGGCGCTGCGTTCCCTTCTGGCCGACTCCGGGGTGGACGCGCTGCTGGTCACGGACCTGCTCAACATCAGGTACCTGACCGGCTTCACCGGGTCCAACGCCGCTCTCCTCGTCCACGAGGGCGGCGACGACAAGACGATCTTCTGCACCGACGGCCGCTACACGGTCCAGTCGGCGACCGAGGTCCCCGATCTCGAACGGGTGCTGGACCGCGCGAGCGCGGCCAAGCTCGCCGACCTGGCGGCCGGGAAGAAGCTCGGCAAGACCGGGTTCGAGAGCCAGCACGTGAGCGTCGAGCAGCACGAGGATCTCAAGGTGCGCTTCGACCGCGTCGAGCTGGTCCGGACGCCCGGCCTCGTCGAGCAGCTGCGGCTGGTCAAGGACGAGCAGGAGATCGAGGCGCTGCGCCAGGCGTGCGCGGCGGCCGACAGGGCGCTGGAGGACCTGGTGTCCGCCGGTGGGCTCCGGCCGGGCCGCACCGAGCTGGACGTCGCCCGCGACCTCGAGAACCGCATGCTCGGCCACGGCTCCACCGGGCCGTCGTTCGACACGATCGTCGCGGCGGGAGCCAACTCCGCGATCCCGCATCACCGGCCCACCTCGGCCGTGCTCGCGGCCGGAGGGTTCGTCAAGATCGACTTCGGTGCCACGGTCGACGGGTACCACTCCGACATGACCCGCACGTTCGTGATCGGCAAGCCCGCGGCCTGGCAGGAGGAGGTCTACGAGCTGGTCCAGCGCGCGCAGGCGGCGGGCTGCGAAGCCGTTCTCCCGGGCGCCGAAGTGTCCGAAGTGGACAAAGCGGCGCGTGGTGTGATCGTCGACGCGGGGCGCGGCGAGGAGTTCGGCCACGGTCTCGGCCACGGCGTCGGACTGCAGGTGCACGAGGCGCCCAGCCTGGCCACCACCGGCGTCGGTACACTGTCCGCCGGTATGGCCGTCACCGTCGAGCCTGGTGTGTATCTGCCCGGACGCGGAGGCGTGCGCATCGAGGACACGCTGGTCGTGCGGGAAGGTACGCCCGAACTCCTCACGCTGAGCACCAAGGAACTCGTGGTCGTCTGACGGCGGCCCGGAAGATCGACACAGGAGACTGCACACTCGTGGCCACCACCAACGACCTGAAGAACGGGCTCGTCCTCAAACTCGACGGCCAGCTGTGGACCGTCACCGCGTTCCAGCACGTCAAGCCGGGCAAGGGCGGCGCGTTCGTCCGCACCACGCTCAAGCACGTGCTGAGCGGCAAGGTCGTCGACAAGACCTTCAACGCGGGCACGAAGGTCGAGACGGCCACCGTCGACCGCCGCAACATGACGTACCTGTACAAGGACGGCGCGGACTTCGTGTTCATGGACGCGGAGACCTACGACCAGATCACCGTGCTGGCCGAGACCGTCGCCGACAACGCGAACTACCTGCTCGAGAACACCGAGGTCCAGGTCGCGGTGCACGAGGGTGTCCCGCTGTACATCGAGCTGCCGACCTCGGTCGAGCTGCTCGTCCAGCACACCGACCCGGGTCTGCAGGGCGACCGCTCCACCGGTGGCACCAAGCCGGCCACCCTGGAGACCGGCGCCGAGATCCAGGTGCCGCTGTTCCTCACCACCGGCGAGAAGATCAAGGTCGACACCCGTGACGGCCGCTACCTGGGCCGCGTCTCCAGCTGATGGCCGACTCAGCCAAATCGGGCAAGTCGCCGAACCGCGGCGGGCCGATCAGCCGTCGGCAGGCGCGCAAGCGTGCCGTCGAGATGATGTACGAGGCCGCCCAGCGCGGTGCCGACGCGGTGACGCTGCTGGCGGACAGGGTCGGTTCGGTCGAGGTCGACCCGATCGCGGACTACACGATCTCGCTGGTCGAGGGTGTCACGGGGCGCAAGGCCGCGATCGACGAGCTGCTTTCCGAGCACGCTCAGGGCTGGACGCTGGACCGGATGCCGCCGGTGGACCTCGCGGTGCTGCGGGTCGGCGTCTACGAGCTCCTGTGGGCCGAGGACGTGCCGGATCCGGTCGCCATCGACGAGGCCGTCGGGCTGGCGAAGGAGCTGTCGACCGACGACTCGCCGCGTTTCGTCAACGGCGTGCTCGGCCGCATCGGCACCATCGCCGACAGGCTCAGGGCCGTTCTCTAGAAGACGTACGACAACGGGCCGTGTCCTCTGCCGAGGGCACGGCCCGTTCTCGTGCTCGGTGGCTCCGCTTGGCGTTTCCGGTCCCCCCGGACCGAAAACGTCGCCATCTCTAGTCCTCTTTGGACGGTCGAGCCTCGGGCGGCAGCACACCCCAGTCGATCAGCTGCTCGGTGAGCTCGCCGGGGGTCATGTCGTAGATGATCGCCAGCGAACGCAGGTCCTCGGTGCGGATGGAGAGCACCTTGCCGTTGTAGTCGCCGCGCTGGCTCTGGATCGTGGCCGCGTAGCGGGCGAGCGGCCCGACCTTCTCCGCCGGGAGTTGCTGAAGCCGCTCCAGGTTGATGACGATCTTCGTGGCGGGTTCGGCGCCTGACGGCACCCGGCCCTCCGGCAGCAGCTCGACCACCGGGACGCCGTAGAAATCGGCGAGCTCGGCGAGCTTCTGCACGGTGACGGCGCGGTCGCCGCGCTCGTACGAACCGACGACGACGGCCTTCCAGCGGCCTCCGGACTTCTGCTCGACCCCGTGCAGGGACAGGCCCTGCTGCTGGCGGATCCCGCGGAGCTTGGCCCCGAGCGCCTTGGCGTAATCGCCCATCTGGTGGTTCTCCGTTTCCTCACCCCCAACCGGTCGGGGTGACCGGTCCAGGGGACTCCTCGAGTCGAATACTCAGAGTAATGGTTACGCATAGTTGTCACCAGGTCAAGCGGGTGCTTTCGCGAGGCCTTCGTCACCTGGGGCGCGCCACTCGTAAGAATGAGGGCCGACTCCTGCTAGTGTCGACTCGATTTCCTCGCTACGCAGGAAGTCGACGTCCTTTAAGGACCCGTCCAGAGAGGCGGGGAAGGAGGTCCGCCTTGTCGTCACGCCCGCGTGGCGCGGCGGAACCGGCGGGAGAGCGTGAGCTGCTCTCGTCCGGGGATGTCGCGCGCACGATCGCCCGAATGGCCCACCAGGTCATCGAGAAGACCGCTCTCGGTGCCGGTGGCTCGACTCCGCCCGTGTTGCTGGGCATCCCCACCCGGGGTACCCCGCTCGCCCTGCGGCTCGCGGACAAGATCGCCGAGTTCTCCGGCATCCGTCCGCCGACCGGCGCGCTGGACATCACGCTCTACCGTGATGATCTCCGCCGCCGCCCGCCCCGCGCGCTCGAACATTCGCAGCTGCCGCCGACCGGTATCGACGACGCGGTGGTGATCCTGGTCGACGACGTGCTGTTCTCCGGCCGCACCATCCGCGCAGCCCTCGACGCCCTGCGCGACCACGGCCGCCCGCGCGCGGTCCAGCTGGCCGTGCTGGTCGACCGCGGCCACCGCGAACTGCCGATCCGCGCCGACTACGTGGGCAAGAACGTGCCCACCTCGCGTGCCGAGGGGATCGAGGTTCTGCTGTCCGAAGTGGACGGACGGGACTCGGTTCTGCTGCGCACGCAACCAGAAGGAGATCGATCGTGAAGCACCTGCTCGCCACCGACGGGCTCGACCCGGCGCTCGCGACAGCCGTGCTGGACACCGCCGAAGAGCTCAAGCACACCCTGCTGGGCCGCGAGGTCCGCAAACTGCCGACGTTGCGCGGCCGCACCGTCATCACGTTGTTCTACGAGAACTCGACCCGCACCCGCGTCTCGTTCGAGATCGCGGGGAAGTGGATGAGCGCCGACGTGATCAACGTCTCCGCGTCCAGTTCCTCGGTCAACAAGGGCGAATCGCTGCGGGACACCGCGCTGACACTGGCCGCGGCCGGCGCCGACTGCGTGATCATCCGGCACCCCGCCTCCGGGGCGGCGCAGCGGCTTTCGGGCTGGCTCGCCGAAGCCGGGACGGCGGTCGTCAACGCGGGGGACGGCACGCACGAGCATCCGACGCAGGCGCTGCTCGACGCCGCGACGCTGCGGGAGCGGCTCGGTTCGCTGGAAGGTCGCCGGATCGCGATCGTCGGCGACGTCCTGCACAGCCGGGTGGCGCGGTCGAACATCCACCTGCTGTCCTCGCTCGGCGCCGAAGTGGTGCTCGTCGCGCCGCCGACGCTGCTGCCTGCCGGGGTCGAGACCCTGCCGGTCACGGTGTCGCACGAACTCGACGCCGAACTGCCCGCGGTCGACGCGGTCATGATGCTGCGGGTCCAGGCCGAGCGCATGCACGGTGGCTTTTTCCCGAGCGCGCGTGAGTACTCGATCGCCTACGGCCTCAACGAGCGGCGGATGAAGCTCCTGCCCGAGCACGCCGTCGTCCTGCACCCCGGCCCGATGCTGCGCGGGATGGAGATCGCCTCGGCGGTCGCCGACTCCCCGGCCTCGGCCATCACCGAACAGGTCCGCAACGGCGTCCACGTGCGCATGGCGGTCCTGTACCACTTGCTCGCCAGCGAAGGGGCAGCCGCATGAACACCGTCCTGATCAAGGGCGCCCGACCCTACGGCGAGGGCGATCCGGTCGACGTGCTCGTCGAGGACGGGGTCATCACCGACATCGGGTCCTTGGACACGCCCGAAGACGCCGAAGTGATCGACGCGGGCGGCCAGGTGCTGCTCCCCGGTTTCGTCGACCTGCACACCCACCTGCGCGAACCCGGCCGCGAGGACACCGAGACCATCGCCACCGGTTCGGCCGCGGCCGCGCTCGGTGGCTACACGGCGGTGTTCGCCATGGCCAACACCGACCCGGTGGCCGACAACGCGGTGATCGTCGACCACGTGTGGCGGCGCGGCCAGGAGGCCGGGCTGGTCGACGTGCACCCGGTCGGCGCGGTCACCGTGGGCCTCAAGGGCGAGAAGCTCGCCGAGCTGGGCACCATGGCGAAGTCCGAAGCCCAGGTGAAGGTGTTCTCCGACGACGGACTCTGCGTCGCGGACCCGCTGCTCATGCGCCGCGCGCTGGAGTACTCGACGGCGCTCGGCGTGGTCATCGCCCAGCACGCCGAAGAGCCGCGGCTGACCGTCGGCGCGCAGGCGCACGAAGGCGAGCAGGCCGCGCGCCTGGGCTACACCGGCTGGCCCGCTTCGGCGGAGGAGTCGATCGTCGCCCGGGACTGCCTGCTGGCCCAGCACGCGAACGCGCGGCTGCACGTCTGCCACGTCTCGACCTCGGGCACGGCCGACATCCTGAAGTGGGCCAAGGACCGCGGCACCCAGGTCTCCGCCGAGGTCACGCCGCACCACCTGCTGCTGACCGACGAGCGGCTCGCGACCTACGACCCGGTCAACAAGGTCAACCCGCCGCTGCGCACCGGATCCGACGCGGAGAAGCTCCGCGCCGCGCTGGCCGAGGGCGTCATCGACTGTGTCGCCACCGACCACGCGCCGCACGCGGTCCAGGACAAGGACTGCGAGTGGAACTCGGCCCGGCCCGGCATGCTCGGTCTCCAGACCGCGCTGTCGATCGTGGTCGAGACCATGGTCCGCACCGGCCTGCTGGACTGGCGCGGCGTCGCGCGGGTGATGAGCGAGCGGCCCGCCGAGATCGGCAACCTGGCCGACCACGGCCGTCCGATCGAGGTCGGCGAACCGGCGAACCTGACGCTGGTCGACCCGGACACCGAATGGACCGTGCGGGGCGCGGAGTTCGCGAGCATCGCGGCCAACACCCCGTACGAAGGAATGCGGCTCCCCGGCGTGGTGACGGCGACGTTGCTGCGCGGGCGGATCACCGCGCGGGAAGGGAAGATCACCGCATGAGCGACCGGATCCTGCTGACCCTGGCGGTCTTCGCCTTCTTCCTCCTCTGCGTCTTCCTGATGTGGCGTGGCTGGCGGCGCAAGTCCCGCGCCCAGAGCGTCCAGGTGCCGCCGTTCGCCGAGATCCCGGCCGAGCCGGGTGAGGCGTCGCTCGAATCGACCGGCGTCTACATCAGCACGACGACCGCGGGGCACTGGCAGGAGCGCGTGGTCACCCGCGGCGCCGGCCTGCGCACCGGCGCGGTCTGGCGCCTGCACGAAGACGGCGTCGCCATCGAACGCGGCGGCGCCCCGGACTTCTGGATCCCGCGCGCCTCGGTCACCGGCGTCCGCAAGGACAAGGGGATGGCCGGGAAGGTGATGGGCATCGACGCGCTGCTGGTCATCACCTGGCTGGCGGGCGACGTCGAACTGGACACCGGATTCCGCGGCGACGACGTCGACGACTATCCACAGTGGATCGAAGCTTTGCAAGACACTCGCAACGACATCAAGGGAGGTGCCTGATGAGCACCGTGAACGGCACCCGTGCGCCCGCCGCGCTGGTACTCGAAGACGGCCGCGTGTTCCGCGGCTCCGCCTATGGCGCCCGCGGCCGGAGCCTGGGCGAGGCGGTGTTCTGCACCGGCATGACCGGCTACCAGGAGACGCTGACCGACCCCTCCTACCACCGGCAGATCGTGGTCCAGACCGCGCCGCAGATCGGCAACACCGGCTGGAACGACGAGGACGACGAGTCCTCGCGCATCTGGGTCTCCGGTTACGTCGTCCGCGACCCCGCGCGCACGCCGTCCAACTGGCGCGCCAAGCGCACGCTGGACGAGGAGCTGGAGCGCCAGGGCGTAGTCGGGATCTCCGAAGTGGACACCCGCACGCTGACCAGGCACCTGCGCGAGCAGGGCGCCATGCGGTCCGGCGTCTTCTCCGGCGACGCGCTCGGCACCGACGAGGAGATGCTCGCCGAGGTCAAGGCCAGCCCGCAGATGAAGGGCGCCGACCTCGCCGGAGAGGTCAGCACCAAAGAGACCTACGTCGTCAAGGCGCAGGGGGAGACGCGCTTCCGTGTCGCCGCGCTGGACCTGGGCATCAAGTCCAACACCCCGCGCCTGATGGCCGCGCGCGGCATCGAGGTGCACGTGCTGCCCTCGTCGTCCACTGTGGACGATCTGCTCGCGATCGAGGCGGACGGTGTCTTCCTGTCCAACGGCCCCGGCGACCCGGCGACCACCGCGCACGCGACGGAGCTGACGAAATCGGTGCTGCAGCGGGAGATCCCGCTGTTCGGCATCTGCTTCGGCAACCAGATCCTCGGCCGCGCGCTGGGACTGGGCACCTACAAGATGCGCTACGGCCACCGCGGGATCAACATCCCGGTGATCGACGTGGCGACCAAACGCGTCGCGATCACCGCGCAGAACCACGGCTTCGCCCTCGAAGGCGAGCCGGGACAGCGGTTCGAGACGCCGTTCGGCGCCGCGCAGATCTCGCACTACTGCCCGAACGACGACACCGTCGAAGGTGTCCGCGCGTTCGACGTCCCCGCGTTCTCGGTGCAGTACCACCCCGAGGCCGCCGCCGGCCCGCACGACGCGGCGCCCCTGTTCGATGAGTTCGTCAGCTTGATGGAGAAGAAGGCCAAGTAATGCCGAAGAGGACAGACATCCAGCACGTGCTGGTCATCGGCTCCGGGCCGATCGTGATCGGCCAGGCCGCGGAGTTCGACTACTCCGGAACCCAGGCCTGCCGCGTACTCCGCGAAGAGGGACTGCGTGTCTCGCTGGTGAACTCGAACCCGGCGACCATCATGACCGACCCCGAGTTCGCCGACGCCACCTACATCGAGCCGGTCACGCCGGAATACGTCGAGAAGGTCATCGCCGAGGAGCGCCCCGACGCGATCCTCGCGACGCTGGGCGGCCAGACGGCGCTGAACTGCGCCGTCGCCCTGCACGACCGCGGTGTCCTGGAGAAGTACGGCGTCGAGCTGATCGGCGCCGACGTCGAGGCCATCCAGCGCGGTGAGGACCGGCAGAAGTTCAAGGACATCGTCCGCACGATCGGCGCCGAGGTGCCGCGTTCGCGGGTCTGCCACGACATGGACGAGGTCCGCGCGACCGTCGCCGAGGTCGGCCTCCCGGTCGTCATCCGGCCGTCGTTCACCATGGGCGGGCTCGGCTCGGGCATGGCGCACACCGACGAGGAGCTGGAGCGGCTCGCCTCCACCGGTCTCGACGAGTCGCCGGTCACCGAGGTGCTCATCGAGGAGAGCGTCCTCGGCTGGAAGGAGTTCGAACTCGAGCTCATGCGCGACCGGCACGACAACGTGGTGGTCGTCTGCTCGATCGAGAACATCGACGCGATGGGCGTGCACACCGGCGACTCGGTCACCGTCGCGCCCGCGATGACCCTGACCGACCGCGAGTACCAGCACATGCGTGACGTCGGCATCGCGGTGTTGCGCGAGGTCGGCGTCGACACCGGCGGCTGCAACATCCAGTTCGCGATCAACCCGGAAGACGGCCGCATGGTCGTCATCGAGATGAACCCGCGGGTTTCGCGGTCGAGCGCGCTGGCGTCGAAGGCGACCGGTTTCCCGATCGCCAAGATCGCCGCGAAGCTCGCCATCGGCTACACCCTCGACGAGATCCGCAACGACATCACCGGCGAGACCCCGGCGGCCTTCGAGCCGACGCTGGATTACGTCGTGGTGAAGGTGCCGCGGTTCGCCTTCGAGAAGTTCCCGGGCGCGGACCCGACGCTGACCACGACGATGAAGAGCGTCGGCGAGGCGATGTCGTTCGGCCGCAGCTTCCCCGAGGCCCTCGGCAAGGCGCTGCGCTCCATCGACACCAAGGCCACCGGCTTCTGGACCCGCCCCGATCCCGAAGGCGCGACGCTGGAATCCGTGCTGGAGGCACTGCGCACCCCGCACGACGGGCGTCTCTACGAGGTCGAGCGGGCGCTGCGGTTCGGCGGCACCGTGGAGCAGATCCACGAGGCGTCGGGCATCGACCCGTGGTTCATCGACCAGATCGCCCTCATCGGCGAGGTCGGCGCCGAGGTCCGCGACGCCCAGGTGCTGGACGAGCCGCTGCTGCGGCGCGCCAAGCGGATCGGTCTGTCCGACCGTCAGATCGCCTCGCTGCGGCCGGAACTGGCGGGGGAGGACGGCGTCCGCGCGCTGCGCCGCCGTCTCGGGGTGCGGCCGGTGTACAAGACCGTCGACACCTGCGCGGCCGAATTCGCGGCCAAGACGCCGTACCACTACTCGGCCTACGAGACCGATCCCGCCGCGCAGTCGGAGATCACCGCGCAGACCGAGAAGCCGAAGGTCCTGATCCTCGGCTCCGGGCCGAACCGCATCGGGCAGGGCATCGAGTTCGACTACTCGTGCGTGCACGCCGCGATCGCCCTGCGCGAGGCCGGTTTCGAGGCCGTCATGGTCAACTGCAACCCCGAGACCGTCTCCACCGACTACGACACCTCGGACAGGCTCTACTTCGAGCCGCTGTCGTTCGAGGACGTGCTGGAGGTCGTCAACGCCGAGCAGGAGTCGGGCACCGTCGCCGGGGTCATCGTGCAGCTGGGCGGCCAGACGCCGCTCTCGCTCGCGAAGCGCCTGGCCGACGCCGGTGTCCCGGTGATCGGCACCTCCCCGGACGCGATCCACCTGGCCGAGGACCGCGGCGCGTTCGGCGAGGTCCTCACCGACGCCGGGCTGCCCGCGCCGAAGTACGGCACGGCGACCTCGTTCGAGGGTGCGAAGCGGATCGCCGACAAGATCGGCTACCCGGTCCTCGTGCGGCCGTCCTACGTGCTGGGCGGGCGTGGCATGGAGATCGTGTACGACGAGGAGTCGCTCGCCGGCTACATCCACCGCGCCACCGAGGTCACCCCCGAGCACCCGGTGCTGGTGGACCGCTTCCTCGACGACGCCATCGAGATCGACGTCGACGCGCTGTTCGACGGCGACGAGCTGTTCCTCGGCGGCGTCATGGAGCACATCGAGGAGGCCGGGATCCACTCCGGCGACTCCTCGTGCGCGCTGCCGCCGATCACGCTGGGCCGGACCGACATCGAGACGGTGCGCCGCTCGACCGAGGCCATCGCGCGTGGCGTCGGCGTCCGCGGGCTCCTGAACGTCCAGTACGCGCTCAAGGACGACGTCCTGTACGTCCTGGAAGCCAACCCACGCGCGTCGCGGACCGTGCCGTTCGTGTCGAAGGCGACCGCGGTGCCGCTGGCCAAGGCCGCGGCGCTGATCATGACCGGCTCGTCGATCAAGGACCTGCGCGAGTCCGGCGTCCTCCCGGCCGAGGGCGACGGGGGCCACCTGCCCGCCGATTCGCCGGTCGCGGTCAAGGAAGCCGTCCTGCCGTTCCACCGCTTCCGCACGCCGGAGGGCCACGGCGTCGACTCGCTGCTCGGCCCGGAGATGAAGTCCACCGGCGAGGTCATGGGTGTCGACGTCTCCTTCGGCAAGGCGTTCGCCAAGTCGCAGGCGGGGGCCTACGGTTCGCTGCCGACTTCGGGCAAGGTCTTCGTCTCCGTCGCCAACCGCGACAAGCGTTCGCTGGTGTTCCCGGTGAAGCGCCTGGCGGACCTCGGGTTCGAGATCCTCGCCACCTCGGGTACCGCGGAAGTGTTGCGGCGCAACGGGGTCGCCTGCACTGTCGTGCGCAAGCACTACGAAGGTTCCGCCGAAGGCGAACAGAACGTCGTGGATGTCATCCTCAGCGGCGAAGTGCAGATGGTGATCAACACGCCCTACGGCAACAGCGGTCCGCGGATCGACGGCTACGAGATCCGCACCGCGGCGGTGTCGCGGGACATCCCCTGCATCACCACGGTGCAGGGCGCCGCGGCGGCCGTGCACGGGATAGAGGCCGTCATCAAGGGCGACATCGGCGTGCGGTCGCTGCAGAGCCTCCAGGCGGCGCTGAAGGCGAAGGCGTGAGCGGGCGGTTCGGGGCGAGGCTGGCGCGGGCGGTCGCGGAAAAGGGGCCGCTCTGCGCCGGGATCGACCCCCATCCCGGGTTGCTCCAGGCGTGGGGGCTCCCGGCGGACGCGGGCGGCTTGGAGAAGTTCGCCCTCACGGCCGCCGAGGCGATCGCGCCCGAGGTCGCGGTCGTCAAGCCCCAGTCGGCCTTTTTCGAGGCCTACGGGCCTCCTGGGGTCGCCGTTCTGGCCAAGACGATGAAGGTGTGCCGGGAAGCGGGCGCGCTCGTCCTGCTGGACGTCAAACGCGGCGACATCGGCTCCACGATGGCGGCGTACACGGCGGCTTTCCTGCCGTCCGGCGCGGAACTCGAGGCCGACGCCATAACGGTGTCCCCATACCTCGGGTTCGGTTCGCTGGACTTCGCCGTCGAGGTTGCGCAGGCGCAAGGCAAGGGGCTGTTCGTCCTCGCGCGCACCTCCAACCCGGAGGCGCAGGGATTGCAGAACGCCTTGCTGCCCAACGGAAAGACTGTCGCGCAGGACATCGTCGACACGGCGGGCGCGCATAACGCCGGCGTCGGTCCGCTGGGTGACATCGGTGTCGTCGTCGGCGCCACCATCAAGCCGGGAGAGCTCGATCTGAGCAAGCTGAACGGTCCCGTCCTGGCGCCCGGTTTCGGGGCCCAGGGGGCCACTCCGGCCGATTTGCGGGCCCTTTTCGGGCCGGGGCTGCCGGGTGTGCTCCCCGCGTCGTCCCGCGACGTCCTCAAGCACGGACCGGACCCCGAATCCCTCCGTGCGGCCGTTCGGCGGACACGGGATTCCCTCGGACCCCTGGAAAAAGGCCAATAGCAGGCCCGGGAATCCGTCATGACCAGCCACCCCCGCATTGTGGGCCGAGGTAACGGGTGGGTACCGTCGCCACACCCACCCAGATTTGAGAACTACCGGAGGAAAACGTGGCACTTCCCCAGCTGACAGAGGAACAGCGCGCTGCGGCGCTGGAGAAGGCCGCCGCCGCCCGCCGCATCCGTGCTGAGCTGAAGGAGCGGCTGAAGCGGGGCGGTACCACTCTGGTCGACGTGTTGAAGCAGGCCGAGGAGAACGAAGTCCTCGGCAAGATGAAGGTCTCGGCTCTGCTCGAGGCTCTTCCGGGTGTCGGCAAGGTCCGCGCCCAGCAGACCATGGAACGACTGGAGATCGCACCCAGCCGTCGTCTTCGCGGCCTCGGCGACCGGCAGCGCAAGGCGCTGCTGGCCGAATTCAGCGGCGAGTGAGCGGCATCGGTCAGGACCACCCGGTGAACCCGGGCGCTGACCGCGGCGGTGAGCCGGTGGCGGGAGTCGAATCCCGGCACCGGCTCACGGTCGTCTCAGGGCCTTCGGGGGTCGGGAAGTCGAGCGTGGCGAAGGAGCTGCGCAAGCTGGATCCGGAGATCTATTTCAGCGTCTCGGTGACCACCAGGAAGCCGAGGCCGGGTGAGGTGGACGGCGAGCACTACCACTTCGTCGACCGCGCCGAGTTCGACCGCATGGTCACCGACGGCGAACTGCTCGAACACGCCGAGTTCACCGGCAACTGCTACGGCACCCCGCGCGAGCCCGTGGACCGGGCTTTGGCGGCCGGGCGCAACGCGATCCTGGAGATCGAACTCCAGGGCGCGCGGCAGGTCCGCAAGGCGATGCCGGAGGCGCGGCTGGTGATGCTGATGCCGCCGTCGTGGGACGAACTGGTCGGCAGGCTGACCGGCCGCGGCACCGAGAACGAAGCCGCGGTGAAGGCCAGGCTGGCCGAGGCCGAGCGCGAACTCGCCGCCGCCGGGGAGTTCGACGAGCGCGTCGTCAACGCCGACGTGCGAGAGGCCGCCGAGCAGTTGCTAAACTTGATAACCGGCGATCATCAGACCGAAGATTCGGAGCACCACGAGTGACGACTCAGGCCACGCTGCACGAAGAGCTCGAAGGCATCACCAACCCGCCCATCGACGACCTCCTCGAGAAGGTCAGCTCGAAGTACGCGCTGGTGATCTACTCGGCCAAGCGCGCTCGCCAGATCAACGACTACTACGCCCAGCTGGGCGAGGGCCTGCTGGAGTACGTCGGCCCGCTGGTCGAGCCGGGCCCGCGCGAGAAGCCGCTGTCCATCGCCCTGCGCGAGATCCACGGCGGTCTGCTCGAGCACACCGAGGGTGAATAAACCTCGCGTTGTCCTGGGCGTAGGTGGCGGGATCGCCGCCTACAAGGCCTGTGAGGTCCTGCGCGGACTGACCGAGACCGGTCACGACGTCCGCGTGGTCCCCACCGACGCCGCGCTGAACTTCGTCGGCGCGGCCACCTTCGAGGCACTGTCCGGGAACCCGGTCCACACCGGCGTGTTCACCGAAGTGCCCGAGGTCCAGCACGTCCGCGTCGGCAAGGAAGCCGACCTGGTGATCGTCGTGCCCGCCACGGCGAACCTCCTCGCCAAGGCCGCGCACGGTATCGCGGACGACCTGCTGACGAACACCCTGCTCACCGCCCGGTGCCCGGTCGCCTTCTTCCCGGCGATGCACACCGAGATGTGGGAGCACCCGGCCACCCGCGACAACGTGGCGCTGCTGCGCTCGCGCGGACTGGTCGTCGCCGAACCCGCCGCCGGCAGGCTCACCGGCAAGGACACCGGCAAGGGACGGCTCGCCGACCCGGCCGAGATCGTCGACCTCGCCCGGCTCCTGCTCGCCGTGCCGAACGCCCTCCCGCGCGACCTCGAAGGCGTGCGCGTGGCTATCTCGGCGGGCGGTACCCGCGAACCGCTGGACCCTGTCCGCTATCTGGGCAACCGCTCGTCGGGCAAGCAGGGCTACGCGCTGGCCCGGGTCGCCGCCCAGCGCGGCGCGGAGGTCACCCTGGTCGCCGCGCACACCGTCGCGCTGCCGGAGCCCGCGGGCGCGAAGGTCGTCCACGTGTCGACAGCCGAGGAGATGCGCCAGGCGATGCACGCCGAGGCCGCCTCCGCCGACATCCTGGTGATGGCCGCCGCCGTCGCCGACTTCCGGCCGTCGAACCGGGCCGATCACAAGATCAAGAAGTCCGACGACACGCCGGATCCCGTGGTCGAGCTCGCGCGGAACGCGGACATCCTGGCCGAACTGGTGCGGAACCGGACGAACGGCCAGCTGATCGTGGGATTCGCCGCCGAAACCGGGGACGACAAGGGTGGCGTGCTCGATCACGCCCGGGTCAAACTGAAGCGCAAGGGCGCGGACCTGCTGGTGGTGAACGCCGTCGGCGAAGGGAAAGCGTTCGGGACCGAGGACAACTCGGGCTGGCTGCTCGGAGCGGACGGGACCGAGATCCCGATTCCACTGGGTGCCAAGGCCGAACTGGCGTCCACATTGTGGGACGCTGTTGTGACCTTGATGAAGCGTTGAGAGTCCCCACAGCGATAGTCAGTAGGCTTGAGCACAAGCTGAGGGGTGCCTAACTTACTGGGCATCAGACGTCTAGGTGAGGGAGTGACGGCCACCGTGACCGCGTCCACGAGCAGACTGTTCACATCGGAATCGGTGACTGAGGGTCATCCTGACAAAATTTGCGACGCCATCAGCGACTCGATCCTGGACGGCCTGCTGGCCAAGGACCCGCGCAGCCGGGTGGCGGTCGAAACCCTCATCACCACCGGGCAGGTGCACGTCGCCGGTGAGGTGACCACCGAGGCCTACGCGGACATCCCGACCATCGTCCGCGACGTGATCCTGAAGATCGGCTACGACTCGTCGGCCAAGGGCTTCGACGGCAACTCGTGCGGCGTCAACGTCGCGATCGGCTCGCAGTCGCCGGACATCGCGCAGGGTGTCGACACCGCGTACGAGTCCCGCGTCGAGTCCGACGAGGACGAGATCAACCGCCAGGGCGCCGGCGACCAGGGCCTCATGTTCGGCTACGCCTGCTCGGACACCCCCGAGCTGATGCCGCTGCCGATCGCGCTGGCGCACCGGCTCTCGCAGCGGCTGACCCGGGTCCGCAAGGACGGTGTGCTGCCGTACCTGCGCCCGGACGGCAAGACCCAGGTCACCATCGAGTACGCCGGTGACCAGCCGGTGCGGCTCGACACGGTGGTCGTGTCCACCCAGCACGCGGACGGCATCGACCTGGAGCAGATGCTCGGTGTCGACGTCCGCGAGCACGTGGTCGCCCCGGAGATCGCCGAGCTCGGCCTCGACACCTCCAACGTGCGGCTGCTGGTCAACCCGACCGGCCGGTTCGTCATCGGCGGACCGATGGGTGACGCGGGCCTGACCGGCCGCAAGATCATCGTCGACACCTACGGCGGCATGGCCCGTCACGGTGGCGGCGCGTTCTCGGGCAAGGACCCCTCCAAGGTGGACCGCTCGGCCGCGTACGCGATGCGCTGGGTGGCGAAGAACGTCATCGCCGCCGGGCTCGCCGCGCGCGCCGAGGTCCAGGTGGCGTACGCGATCGGCAAGGCGGCCCCGGTGGGCCTCTTCGTCGAGACCTTCGGCACCGAGACGGTCGACCCGACGAAGATCCAGGCCGCCATCACGGAGGTCTTCGACCTGCGTCCGGCCGCGATCATCCGCGACCTCGACCTGCTTCGCCCGATCTACGCGCCGACGGCCGCGTACGGCCACTTCGGCCGTCCCGAGCTGGGTCTCCCTTGGGAGAGCACTGCCCGTGCGGCGGACCTGAAGTCGGCCGCGGGCGCCTGATCGCTCGCTCCGTGAAGGCCTCCTTTCCTACCTTGAGGGTAGGGAAGGAGGCCTTCACTACGTCCCGGGTCTGACGTGGTGCGTGCCGTGACTCGCGTGATCAGGGACCGCACTCACGTGCTTGGAGGCGTAACTCGCGTGCTTGGAGGCGGAACTCGAGTGTGCGGCCTCCAAGCACGCGAGTTCCGTCTCCACGCACGCGAGATCCGTCTCCGAGCACGCGAGTTCCGTGTTCGACCACCCTGGGCCACGCGGTACGGCCAGCGGCGACGGAGTCTGGTAGAGATCACCGGGTGAGCAGCAGTCCCGAACCGACCCCGCTGTGGGACCTTCCGGAGCCTCCGCCGAAGGCCGAGCCCGCGCGGAAGGCCAAGCCGTCGCGCGCGAAGAGCGCCAGCCGTCGCGGCGCGCAGAACCCCGCGCCCGAGAACCCGGTCGCGCGGATCGTCGTGGACATCCCGCTCACGCATCTCGACCGCACCTTCGACTACCGGATCCCCGAGAAGCTGCACGAGACCGCCGTGCCCGGCTGCCGGGTGCGGGTCCGGTTCGCGGGGCAGCTCGTCGACGGGTACCTCGTCGAACGCGCCGACACCACGGAATTCACCGGGAAGCTCGCGTACATCGACAGGGTGACCTCCAGCGAGCCCGTCCTGCCTCCCGCGCTGCACGCGCTCTGCCGGTCCGTCGCGGACCGGTACGGCGGCACGCTCAGCGACGTCCTGCGGCTCGCGATCCCGTCCCGGCACGCGAAGGCCGAGGGCGAGCCACCCGCCGAGCCCGCGCCGACACCGGAGGCGCCCGAGACCACGCTTTGGGACAAGTACCAGAGCGGTCCGGCGTTCCTGGAGGCCGTCGCGGAACGGCGTCCGGCCAACGCCGTCTGGCAGGCGTTGCCGGGGGAGGACTGGCCGCGTCGCCTGGCCGAAGCCGCCGCCGTCGCGGCCGCCGCCGGGCGCGGTGTCGTCATGGTCGTCCCCGACCATCGTGACCTGACGCGGCTGCACGACGCGTGCGTTTCCTTGCTGGGCGCCGATTCCGTGGTCGCGCTGATCGCCGGACTGGGCCCCGCCGAGCGGTACCGCCGCTGGCTCGCGGTGCTGCGCGGCGCGGTGCGCGTCGTCGTCGGCACGCGCGCGGCGATGTTCGCGCCGGTCGCCGATCCCGGCCTGTTCGTGGTGTGGGACGACGGCGACGACGTCCACCTCGACCAGCACGCCCCTTATCCGCACGTCCGCGACGTGCTGATGGACCGCGCGCACGCCGCGAAGGGATCCATGCTCGTCGCCGGTTTCGCGCGGACGGCCGAGGCGCAGTTCCTGGTGGAATCGGGCTGGGCGCAGCCTCTCGTGGCGGCCCGCCCCGAACTGCGGGCCGCCGCGCCGCGGGTCACACCGGTCGGCGAGGACTTCGACGTCGCCCGGGACGAAGCGGCGAAAGCGGCACGGCTCCCGTCGGTCGCCTTCGAGGCGGCGCGGCAGTCGCTGGCGGGCGGATTTCCCGTCCTGGTGCAGGTTCCGCGCCGCGGCTACGTCCCGGGACTCGCTTGCGGCAACTGCCGGACGTCGGCGCACTGCCGTCGCTGCGCGGGTCCGCTTTCCCTGCCCGGTGGGTTGATCGACGGCGCGCCGAGGCCGCCAGCGTGCCGGTGGTGCGGGGTCCCCGAGACGAACTTCCATTGCGCCGCTTGCGGTTCCGTCCGGTTGCGGGCGGTCGTCGTCGGCTCCAAACGGACCGCGGAGGAACTGGGGCGCGCGTTCACCGGATTCCCGGTGCGGACCTCGGGCGCGACGGAGGTTTTGGCTTCGGTGCCCGGAAAACCGGCGCTGGTGGTGTGCACGCCGGGAGCCGAGCCGGTCGCGGAAGGCGGTTACGGCGCGGCGCTGCTGCTGGACGGCTGGGCGCTGCTGGGGCGGCAGGACCTGAGGGCGGGGGAGGAGACCCTGCGCCGGTGGATGGCGGCGGCGGCCTTGGTACGGCCGGGGACCGAAGGCGGTCGCGTGTTCGTCGGCGCGGAAGCGGGTCTCTCGGTGGTGCAGGCGCTGGTCCGGTGGGATCCGGGCTGGCACGCGAGCCTGGAACTGGCGGAGCGGCGCGAACTCGGCTTCCCGCCCGCGATGCGGATGGCGAGTATCGAAGGCACCCCGGACGCGGTCGCGGGGCTGCTCGACGACCTCCAGCTGCCGGAGACCGGCGAGGTGCTGGGCCCGGTGCCGCTCGGCGAGGTCGACGAGGACGGCAACGCCGAACGGGAACGGGCCCTGGTGCGGGTCGCGCGCCCGGACGGGAAGGCGCTCGCCGCCGAGGTCCACGCCGCCGCCGGCCGCCGGGACGCGCGCAAGGCGTCCGAACCCATCCGGATCCAGCTGGACCCCTTGGAGCTCATCTAGGACTCGCGTTTCGTCCTCTGGATGCGGTAGTTCAGCGTCGAACTACCGCATCCAGAGGACTAATTGCGTGGGTCAGAGGGTGGTGCCGAGGGTGGCGAGGACGTCGGCGCGGGCTGAAGCATCCGAAGTGCCCGGAGCGGGCGTAGCGGCCTTGGGTGCGGAGCCGCCCAGAGCGGCGGTCAGCAGCGTGACGATCTGCGACGAGATCGCCGCCCGCCGTGCCTCGAAATCGGCGTCGGTCAGGGCCGAAGGATCGGCGGGCGTGCCGAGGACGGGCGTGTGCAGGTGCCCGCCCGCGATCCCGGTCAGCCCGAGCCCGGTCCGCAGCCGGTTGCTTCGGTACATGGACTCATTGCTCAGGTAGTTGCCGCCGCCGCCGGAAGCGGCGATCTCACCGGGCTTCGGCGCGTCCGTCCGGCACACCGCGGTCCCCGTCCCCGGTTTCGAGCTGTCCGGCCAGACACAGAACGCCTGGTTGTACTGCACGTCGTACGCCCCGGCGGGCGCGGCGAGCATCTTTTCGTACGGCAGCGTGGTTTCGATGAACTGGACGTCCGGCTGCGGCCACCCGGCGGCGGGCGGGACCTGGCCGCGAACCGCCTCGTCGAGGTTGTCCGGCGAACCGCCGCGCCAGGCACCGGCCCACCGTTCGATGTCGAACCGCCCGGGACGGCCCTGGCTGATCGTCATGATCAGCTCCGGACGGCGGAGACGGTCCTTGAACGCCTGACCATAGGCCGCCTCGACGATGCCCGCGTCGAAGTAGCTCCACACCACCGGGAACGACACGGCCTGCACCTGCGCGGGCCCGGTCGGGGTCTGGACGACCTTGCCGTCCAGATGCAGCGCGGCCGCGCCGGACGGGTTCCCGATGCGGACACCCGCGCCGTTGAGGGTGAACGGGTCGAACCCGCTCACCAGCACCCGGCGCAGCTTCGGGCCGGCAGGGAAGCGGGAGTCGTCGAGCCCGCGGGCGCCGACGTCGAACGTCTTCAGCAGGCCGGCGCGGGCGGGCGCGGACAGCGGGAAACGCGGCGTCCACTGGCGCAGCGCCTTGCTCATCCGGAGGCGCGCCCAGTAGAGCGGCCGGTCGTCGGCCTTGTCGATGCTGCCGAGATCGGGACGGCGGCCCTGCGCGCGGTCGACCGCGGTCCGCCAAAGCCCGTCACCGGCCGTCTCGGCGAGTTTCTCGGCGCGCAAAGCGGTCTTCGTCGAGCAGAGGCGCGTGGTGAACTCGGCGACGAGCTTGTCGAAACCGGCGAGCCGGACCAGTTCCGGGCCGACCGCCGGGCCGCCGGAAGGCATGGTCGCGGTGAGCCGCTTCTCTTCGACGGTGATCGCCGCGGAGTCGTCGAAGCAGGCACGCGCGCCTTCGGCCTGGGCGACGCCGGGGACCGCGAGGACGGGGAGAGCGATGAGCAGCGGGAGGAGCGCGCCCCACCGCCTGCCGGGAGTCTTCATGGACCGCATTCTGCTCACGCGGGCACGGCCGCACTACCGACGATCGCAGGTCTGGACGGGTCTTGTCCGAGGTGGACAGGCGGGGCAGACTCGCGCCATGGCCGCGCACAGAAGCACTCTGGGACGCATCACCGCAGTGACCGCGATCGCCGCCCTGGCCGCCACCGTGGCGCCGGGCACCGCGGCGGCGGCACCACCGACGCCCAAATCCCCGGTCGCCGTCGGCTACCTGGGCGCGGTGTCGAGCATCGACGCGGACGCGACCGCGATCGGCACCAAGATCCTGCGCGAGGGCGGCAACGCCGTGGACGCCGCCGTCGCGACGGCCGCCGCGCTGGGCGTCACCGACCCGTTCTCCGCCGGGGTCGGCGGTGGCGGCTTCTTCGTCTACTACGACGCGCGCACCGGCAAGGTGCACACACTGGACGGCCGTGAGACCGCGCCGTCGTCGGCGGACGAAAACCTCTTCGTCGAGAACGGCAAGGCGATCCCGTTCGCCGAGGCCGTCACCAGCGGACTGAGCGTCGGCGTGCCCGGCACACCCGCCACCTGGCAGGAAGCCCTGCGCAAATGGGGGACCAAGTCGCTGGCGAGGGCGATCAAGCCCGCCGAAGACCTCGCCCGCAAGGGTTTCACCGTCGACCAGACCTTCGCCACCCAGATTTCGAACAACGCCGCCCGCTTTGCCGCGTTCCCGTCGACCCGGTCGCTGTACCTGCCCGGCGGAACGCCGCCCGCGGTCGGCACGACGTTCAAGAACCCGGACCTCGCCGGGACGTACGCGCAGCTCGCCGCGAAGGGCACCGACGTGCTCTACCGCGGCCCGATCGGCGCGGACGTCGTGAACACCGTCCGGAAGCCACCGGTCGACCCCGCGTCGACGCTGAATGTCCGCCCGGGCGACCTGACGGCGGCCGACCTCGCCAAGTACCGCGTCGTCGAGCGGAAGCCCACGAAGACCGAGTACCGCGGCCTCGACGTCTACGGGATGCCCGCGCCGTCCTCCGGCGGGCTGACCGTCGGCGAGGCGCTGAACATCCTCGAGAACACGAAGCTCTCCAAGCTGCAGAAGGCCGACTACCTGCACTACTTCCTGGAATCGACCCGGTACGCCTTCGCCGACCGCAACCGGTGGATCGGCGACCCGGCCTTCGTCGACGTCCCGGCGAAGGAACTCATCAGCCAGAAGTTCGCCGACAGCCGCGCGTGCCTGATCGACCCCGCGAAGGCCGGGACGAGCCCGGTCGCGCCCGCCGATCCGCGTAAGCCGGCGCCGTGCGTGGCGGGGACGAACCCCGCGCCGACGCCGTACGAGGGCGAGAACACCACGCACCTCACGGTCGCCGACCGGTGGGGCAACGTCGTCGCGTACACGCTGACCATCGAGCAGGAGGGCGGGAGCGGCATCGTCGTGCCGGGCCGCGGGTTCCTGCTCAACAACGAGCTGACCGACTTCTCCTTCACCCCGGTGACGCCCGGCGTGCCCGACCCGAACCTGCCGGGCCCGGCCAAGCGGCCGCGGTCGTCGATGGCGCCGACCATCGTGCTCGACCACGGCAAGCCGTTCCTCGCCGTGGGTTCGCCCGGTGGCGCGTCGATCATCACCACCGTGCTCCAGGTCCTGACCGGCCGTATCGACCGCGGCCTGAAGCTGGTCGACGCGATCGCCGAACCGCGCGCCTCGCAGCGCAACTCGGCGGCCGCGCAGGTCGAGCAGGCGTTCCTCGACCAGACCGACGTGCTCGCGATCCTGAAAGCCAAGGGACAGGGCTTCTCGACGGCGCCCGCGGAGATCGGGGCGGCGACCGGCGTCGAACGACTGCGGGACGGCCGATGGCTCGCCGCGGCCGAGCCGACCCGGCGGGGCGGCGGCTCGGCGGCCGTCGTGCTGCCCTGGCCACGCCCGTAGAACCGACCCGAAGGTGACCGGCAGTACGTCTCCTGGGAGCGCGTCAGCGCGACAGGAGACTTCACCGTCGCGCGCCTCTTTCGGCCGAAGGCCACGGAAACATTTTGCAGGGCGCCCTCTGCGCCCGCGTGACGTGATAGCGGTGCCGCGCCCTGCGAAATGTTTCCGTCAGCGCGCGACATAGACTGCAGAGCGATGTTCGCCCAGTCAGAGGTACCCGTCCCCCCGGTGGAGGTGCGTTGATGCGCCTGGTCTTCGCCGGTACCCCAGAACCCGCCGTCCCGTCGCTGCGCGCGCTCCTCGCGTCCGAAGAGCACGAGGTCGTCGCCGTGGTCACCCGCCCGGACGCGCAGGCCGGCCGCGGCCGCCGGGTCGTCCGGTCCCCGATCGGTGCGCTGGCCGACGAGCACGGGATCGAGGTGCTGACCCCGCCGAAGGCGAGCGACCCCGCGTTCCTCGCCCGGCTCGCGGAGATCGCCCCGGACGCGTGCCCGGTGGTCGCGTACGGGGCGTTGCTGCCCCAGGCCGCCTTGGACATCCCGGTGCACGGCTGGGTCAACCTGCACTTCTCGCTGCTGCCCGCGTGGCGCGGCGCCGCCCCGGTCCAGGCCGCGATCCGCGCCGGGGACGAGATCACCGGCGCCTCGACGTTCCGGATCGTCAAGGAACTCGACGCGGGCCCGGTCTACGGCGTGATCACCGAGCGGATCGGCGCCGGCGACACCGCCGGGGAGCTGCTCGGCAGGCTGGCGGAGTCCGGGGCGAAGCTGCTCGTGTCCACGATGGACGGGATCGCCGACGGCACGCTGCGCGCGGTCGAGCAGACCGGTGACGGCGTGAGCTACGCGCCCAAGGTGACCGTCGAGGACGCGCGCGTCTCGTTCGCCGACCCGGCCACCGCGGTCGACAGGCTGATCCGCGCGGTCAGCCCGGAGCCGGGCGCGTGGGCGGAGTTCCGGGGCGAGCGGCTGAAGCTCGGCCCGGTGACGGTCGTCGACGAGCCGGGGCCCCCGCCCGGTGAACTGGTCGTGGAACGCAAGCGGGTACTGGTCGGCACGGCGTCGAAACCGGTGCGGCTGGGCGAAGTGCAGGCGCAGGGGAAGAAGCGGATGGCGGCCACCGACTGGGCGCGCGGTACGAGGATCGAACAAGGAGAGCGCCTGCAGTGAACGAGCGTAGGGAACGCCGGCCGTCGAGGCCGGAGCGAGGCCGTCCGGGCCCGCGCAAGGAAGGGCCCAGCCGCCCGCCGCAGATCGACCCGGCCCGTCAGGTCGCCTTCGACGTGCTGCGCGCTGTCCGCGAAAAGGACGCGTACGCGAACTTGGTGCTGCCGGAACTGTTGCGCAACCGCCGGATCTCCGGCCGGGACGCCGCGCTGGCCACCGAACTGACCTACGGCACCTGCCGCGCGGTCGGCATGCTGGACGCCGTCATCGCGGCCTGCCTGGACCGCCCGCTGGAGAAGGTCGACGCCATCGTGCTCGACGGGCTCCGGCTCGGCGCGTACCAGCTGCTGCGCACCCGTATTCCCCAGCATGCCGCTGTCGGGTCCACTGTGGACCTCGTCCGCGCCGAAGTCGGTTCCTGGATCGCGGGTTTCGTGAACGCGGTGCTGCGCTCTGTGTCCGAAAAGGACGAAGAGACCTGGCTGAACGAGCTGGCCCCGGACGAAGCCGCCGACCCGATCGGCGCCTACGCGCTGCGGACGGCGCACCCGCGCTGGGTCGCGCGTTCGTTCGCGGAAGCGTTGGGGGACAAGGGAGCCGACCTGAAGGCGGCCCTGGAGGCCGACGACGACCGCCCCGACGTGCACCTGGTCGCCCGGCCCGGCGAGATCAGCGCCGACGAACTGGCCGCCATCACCGGCGGCGACGTCGCCCCGTACTCGCCCTACGGCGTGCGGATGCCCGCGGGCTCCGGTGACCCCGGCGACATCGAGCCGATCAAGGAGAAGCTGGCCGCGGTCCAGGACGAGGGCAGCCAGCTGTGCGCGGTCGCCGTCACGAAGGTGCCGCTCACCGGCTCCGACGAGCGCTGGCTCGACCTGTGCGCAGGTCCCGGCGGCAAGGCCGCGCTGCTGGGCGCGCTGGCGTCGATCAGCGGCGCGACCGTCGACGCCGTCGAGAAGGCGCCGCACCGCGCGAAGCTGATCGAGAACGCCGTCCAGGGGCTTCCGGTGACCATCCACGTCGCCGACGGCCGCGAGACCGGCCTCGAACCGGGCTACGACCGCGTCCTGGTCGACGCGCCGTGCAGCGGTCTCGGCTCGCTGCGCCGCCGCCCGGAGGCGCGCTGGCGCCGTCAGCCCAGCGACATCTCGGATCTGACGAAACTCCAGGGCCAGCTGATCACCGCGGCGCTGGACCTGGTCCGTCCCGGTGGCGTCGTCACCTACGTCGTCTGCTCGCCGCATCTGGCCGAGACCGAAGGCGTCGTGGGGGAGACCGCGCGCCGCGCCGGTGCCGAGATCGTCGACGCGCGGGAGTTCTTCCCCGGCGTCCCGCAGCTCGGCAACGGCCCGTACGTCCAGCTGTGGCCGCACCGGCACGGCACCGACGCGATGTTCTGCGCCGTCCTGCGGAAGCCGGAAACCGCCGGGTGAGCAGGGTTCTCGGCCTGGTCGCGAGCTCGTGCGGCGGACTGGACACCCGGTTCGCCGCGCAGCTCGCGAAACCGGCCGCGGACCGCGGCTGGGAGCTCGCGATCACGCTGACCCCGACCGCGGCCCGCTGGCTGGAGAAGACCGGCGGGCTCGGTGAACTCGAAGCGTGCACCGAGCTGCCGGTCCGCAGCACCTCCCGGCTGCCGGGCGAACCCCGGCCGCATCCGGATCCCGCGGTGTTCCTGTTCGCGCCCGCGTCCGCGAACTCCGTGGCGAAACTGGCCTTGGGCATCGCCGACAATCAGGCGCTGACCCTGCTCGGTGACGTCCTCGGCACGCCGGGGATCACCATCGTGGTGGGCTATCAGATCCAGGACACGCGGGTGCACCATCCGGCGTGGCAACGGCACCTCGACACGCTCGCCTCGGCGGGTGTCACCACCGCGCGGCTCACTCCCGACGCGTCCTGGACCTCCGTGCTGGACCTGCTCCCGGCGGCTTAGCGGGCGCAGAACGCCGTGTCGACGGCGGTGGCGAGATGTGCCGACGCCCCGTCCGGCAGCGGGTCCATGTTGGCCACGACGTTCACCCGCTTCCCGTACGGGACGGCGCCCGAGATGTTCGAGAACCCGACGAGGTTCCCGCCGTGGCCCCAGAACCTTCCCCCGCAGGACAGCGGTACGGACGCGATCCCGAGCCCGTATTCCGCACCGGGGATGCCCAGCCCCGCCGGAACGGTCCGCTGCATCTCCGCCTGCTGTGCCTTCCGAAGGAGCCGGCCGTCGACGAGCGCCCCGTAGAAGCGGTTCAGGTCCTCGCCGGTCGAGATGAGCCCACCGGAAGCACCGGCCGCGGACGGGTCCAGTTCGGTGTAGTCGACGAGACCGGGCGCGTAACCCCTGGCGTGCGGCAGCGGCAGGCTTTCGTCGCCTCGCAGCGGCAGGTAGGTGTCGCGCAGGCCGAGCGGCCTGGCGATCCTGTTCCGGATCTCGGTGGCGACGGAACGGCCGGTGAGCTTCTCGATGAGCATCCCGGCGATGACGTAGTTCGTGTTGGAGTACGCCCACTTCGCGCCCGGTGCGAAGTCCGGCGGATGCGCGAGACCGACCGCCAGCAGCTCTCCCGGTTCGGCGCCGCGATGCCGCCACTCGTCGATGTCGAGATCGCGGACGTAGTTGTAGAGGCCGCTGGTGTGCTGGAGCAGCTGCCGGACGGTGATCTTGGTGCCGTCGTTGCCGTTCCCGCGCACGAGGCCCGGCAGGTACCGGTCGATCGGCGTGTCCAGCCGGACTTTTCCTTCGGCGACCAGTTGCAGCACCACGACGGCGACGAAGGTCTTGGTGACACTGGCGGCCCGGAACTTCGAACCGTGCGGGAACGGCGTCCGAGTCTCGATGTTCCCGACGCCCTCGCGCTCCGACCACGTCCGGCTGGACGCGCTCGTCACCGTCGCCTGCGCGCCGGGGACCCCGTCCTGTACCAGCGTTTTCAGCGCTTTGTCGACCTCGTCGTGCGGTCTGGTCACGGCGAGCGCCGGAGCGGCCGTAGTGGTGGCCAGTAGTGCGATCAGCGAGCCGACGGCGATGATTTTCTTACCTGGCAAGGTTTTTCGCATGGATCAAAGCTAGGGACGCCGTCGGGAAGCGGCCATGGGGCAGGCCCCCACCCCTCACAGGGGGCCTGCCCCACCTTCACGAAACCGGTCAGCGCAGGCGAAGAGCGCGCTTCAGGGTGTCGAAGAGGTCGGTCTGGTTGGTCAGGCCGACGACGTTCGCCGCCTGCGGCCCGTAGCCCGCGACGCGGATCTGCGTGCCGGTGTGGTCCTGCGACGAGCCGGGCATGCCGGTGCCGTAGTTGATGGTCATGTTCGCGCCCTCGTTGGTGATCAGGGTCGCGGTCTGGCCGGGGCTGACGGTGCCGTTGCCGATGATCTGGCTGGTGTGGCCGTGGTCGCCGGTGACGATCACCAGGGTGTCGGGGTTGCTGCGCGCGAACGCGAGTCCGGCGGCGATGGCCTGGTCGAAGTCGATCGTCTCACCGATCTGGCCGCACGGGTCGGCGGCGTGGTCCTGCTTGTCGATGCTCGCGCCCTCGACCTGGAGGAAGAAACCCTTGTCCTTGCGGCGGTCGTCGAGCAGCGAGATCGCCTTGCGGGTCTGGTCGGCCAGCTTCGGCTGGGTCTTCGGCAGCGCCGGGTTGGGCGTGCAGCGGGTCGGCGGGGTACCGCCGAGCTTCGCGGCCGGACCGGTCCAGTTGACCGGCAGGTTGCCGGCGGCGAACAGGCCGAGCAGCGGCTTGCCGGGCTTGGCCGCGTCGAGGTCGGCCGCGGTGTTCACCACCTGGTAGCCGGCGGACTTCGCCTGGTCCAGCACGGTCTTGCCGGCGAACTTCCCGGCCTTGACCTGCTGGTCGAAGTACTTCGCGCCGCCGCCGAGCAGGACGTCCGGCTTGGTCTGGACCAGCTGCTCGGCGATGGAACCGGCGCCGCCGTTCTCCTTGGCGTTGACCGCGCACTTCTTGCTGGTCTCGTCGGGTCCCTTGCAGTCGCGGTTGACGACGTGCGAGCCCAGCACCGCGGGGGTGGCGTCCTGGACCTCGGCCGTGGTGACGTCACCGGTGCGCAGGCCCGAACGCTTGGCGATCTCGAGGATCGACGGGACGGCGTTGCCGTACGGGTCGACGGAGATCGCGCCGTTGTAGGTCTTCACGCCGGTGGCCCAGCCGGTGCCGGAGGCGGCCGAGTCGGTCACGTAATCGGGCTTCGAAGGGTTGTTCTTCTCGACCGCGTACGTGGTGTAGTCGCCGGTGAGCGGGAGGCCGTCCATCGCGAGCCGTCCGGCCGCGCCGCGTTCGTAGTTGCGCGCCGACGTGATCTCGGACTGGCCCATGCCGTCGCCGATGAACAGGATGACGTTGCGGGCGTGGCCGCCCTTGATCGCGGCGCGCACGTCCTGGGTGCGGTCACCCTGCGCGGACGCGAGGCGGGCGTCGTCGCCGGCGGCGAGCGCGGCGGGCGCCAGCGCGATCAGCGTGACGCCGAGCGCCCCGCCCGCGAGCCATTTGCGCCGTCCTGTGAACAGCGAAGCCATCGAAAATCTCCTTGGGATACCAGGGGAATGGGGCAGTCCCATTAGTCACCGCGCATGTGTGCGGCCGGGGATTTCCGGATGAACGCGAGTGGAACAACGGCCGTCCGCTAGCGCAGGCTGTGACCCGGTGCGACGATGCCGCTCTCGTAAGCGAACACCACCGCCTGGCTGCGGTTGGCCGCGCCCAGTTTCCCGAAGATGTTGCCCACATGGGTTTTGACGGTTTCGAGGCTGATGACCAGATCGGCCGCTATGTCCACATTGGACTTCCCGGTGGCGATGAGCCGCAGCACCTCGGTCTCCCGTTTCGTCAGGGAAGACGGCCGGGGCGCCAGGCCGGACGGCGCCGGGCGCGCGGTGACCATCCGCCGGATGGCGTCGGGGAACAGCAGCGTCTCCCCGGCGGCGATGGTCCGGATGGCGTGCGCGAACTCCTCCTTGCGCGCCCGCTTCAGCAGGAAACCGCTCGCCCCGGCCAACAGCGCGTCGTAGACGTAGTCGTCGTTGTCGAACGTCGTGATCACGAGGACCTTCGGCGGCTCGGGGATCTCCGCCAGCACCCGCCGGGTCGCCTCGATCCCGTCCATCCCCGGCATCCGGACGTCCATCAGGACCACGTCGGGATTCACCCGCCGCACCAGGCCGACCACCTCGCCGCCGTCGCCCGCCTCGCCGACCACGGAAAGGTCGGGCTGGTTGTCCAGCAGCGAGCGCAATCCGGCGCGCAGCAACGGTTCGTCGTCGACGATCAGGACACGCAAGGTCATGAGCGCGACCGTAGCGGGATCGTGGTCACCAGCCGCCACAGCGGTTCCCCGTCGATCGCGGGCCCCGCGATGAGCTCGCCACGCAGCGCCTCGACGCGTTCGGTGAGCCCCGGCAGTCCGTTGCCGCCGCGGCCGGAAGCGACCGCGTGCTCCACGAGCGGGTTCACGATCTCGATCCGCAGCGCGTCGGCGAGCACCGCGACCCGCACGGTCACCGGGCCGGGATGGGCGTGCCGCAACGCGTTCGTCAGTCCTTCTTGGACGATCCGGTACGCCTCGCGGGAAAGCGTCGCGGGCAGTTCGGCGGCGGGCCCGGTCAGTTCGTAGTCGATCACCGCGCCGCCCGCGCGGGCCCGTTCGGCCAGCGTCCCGGCTTCCAGGAGCCGCCGTTCGGGCTCGCGGGACGACCGGTCCTCCCGCAACAGGCCGAGGACGTGGTCGAGGTCTTCGAGCGCCGCCCGGGACGACTCCTCGATGGTGCCCAGTGCCCGGCGCACCAGCTGCGGCTCCGAATCGACCAGTTCGGCGGCCGCGGCGGCCTGGATGGTCGACGTCGTCAGCGTGTGACCGATGGAGTCGTGCAGCTCACGGGCCAGCCGGTTGCGCTGCTCGAAGTGGTTCGCCCTGACCTCCGCCGCGGCGAGGCGTTCGGCGGCCGACGGGCCCAGCAGCGAGAGCGCGCTGTGCTGGAAGAGCTTGGTGAAACCGGCGAGGACATAGGCGACGACGACGAGGGTGACCAGCGCGACCGGCACCGTCCACAGCCCGGCGGCGCCGGATTCGACCCGCACCCGTTCCCCGAAGACCTCGATGGGAGCGCCGCCGCCACCCAGCCAGATCACAGCGAACACGCAGCCGAGCATCAGGAAGCAGCCGAGCCCGAACAGGATCCAGCCGAGCCCGGTGTGCACGAGCAGCCAAGCCGCCGAGCGCCAGCGTTCCGCCCAGGCGATCTTCGCGTGCGGTGGCGGCTGCGCGATCCGGGTGCCCAGCATCTGGTTGGAGAACCAGATGCTCACCCGCCGCATCGGACCCGGCAGTCCGGCGAGCCCGACCAGCACGGCCATCGCGAGCATGCCGTAGACGAGTTTCGCCTTCGCGTCGCCGGGAATGAGGACGGCGGGGATGAGCGCGATCGGGAACGGCACCGCCGTCGCCGCCATGCCGAGGAGACCGAACGGCACGCTGCGGTAGCTGCCGATCCGGACCAGTGTTCCGAGGGGGTTGACCATGACGGGAACGCTATTCGCCCGCCGCGTGCGCGCACCTCCCACTGCGGTGCCATTTCGCGTCATACTCCAGACCGGGACGCCGGTCACGCCGGTCACAGCCGGTTAGCGGGCGTTAGCGGCCTCCTCCTACACTCGGGCGCGTGGCTCACCGACCTTTGATCGCCCCCAGCATCCTTTCCGCGGACTTCGCCCGGCTCGGCGACGAGATCCGCGCCGTCGCCGGTGCGGGGGACACCCGCGCGGACTGGGTCCACGTCGACGTCATGGACGCGCACTTCGTGCCGAACCTGACCCTCGGGCTGCCGGTCGTGCAGTCGCTGCTCAAGGCCACCGACGTGCCGATCGACTGCCACCTGATGATCGAGAACCCGGACAAATGGGCCATCGGGTACGCCGAGGCGGGCGCCTACAACGTCACCGTGCACGTCGAGGCCGCGCACGACCCGGTCATGCTGGCGAAGAACCTCCGCGCCGCCGGTGCGAAGGCCGGTCTGTCGATCAAGCCGAACACGCCGATCGAGGACCACCTCGACACTCTCAAGCACTACGACACGCTGCTGGTGATGTCGGTCGAGCCCGGCTTCGGCGGCCAGTCGTTCATCGAAGGTGTCCTCGACAAGGTGCGCACCGCGCGGCGCCTGGTCGACACCGGTCACCTGAAGCTCGTCGTCGAGATCGACGGCGGGATCAACGCCGACACCATCGAGCGGGCCGCCGAGGCCGGGGTGGACTGCTTCGTCGCCGGTTCCGCCGTCTATGGCGCCGAAGACCCTGGTAAGGCCGTCGCGGCGCTGCGCGAGCAGGCCGCCCGCGCCCGCGGCTGATCCCGGCTCTTGATCCACCCGTCGGGTCAGGCGAAGGAATCGGCCCCGATGGGTGTTGGATGAGAGGAGCACCGTTTCCAGCGACGGTGCGACCCACGAGGAGGGCAGCAGGAGTGTTCACCGGCATTGTCGAGGAACTCGGCGAGGTCACCGCGGTCGAGCAGGTCCCCAACGCCGCGCGGCTGACCGTGCGGGGGCCGCTGGTGACCAGCGACGCCGGGCACGGCGACTCCATCGCGGTGAGTGGCGTGTGCCTCACCGTGGTCGCGGTGGCGGGCGGTGAGTTTACCGTCGATGTCGTGCACGAGACCCTGCAGCGCTCCAGCCTCGCGAAGGTGAACGTCGGCGACGTCGTCAACCTCGAACGCGCGACGCCGGCCGGCGGCAGGCTCGGCGGGCACATCATGCAGGGCCATGTCGACGGCACCGGCGTCTTCCTGAAGCGGGACGAGCAGGGACTCACCTCGTTCGCCCTGCCTCCGAAGCTGGCCAGGTACGTGGTCGAGAAGGGGTCGATCGCGGTCGACGGCGTCTCCCTCACGGTCGCTTCGGTGACCGACGAGGAGTTCTCCGTCGCCTTGATCCCGACCACTCTCGAGCTGACCACCCTCGGCCGGAACACCCCGGGTGACCTGGTGAATCTCGAGGTCGACGTGGTCGCCAAGTACGTCGAGAAGCTGGCCATGCCGCACCTGCGCACGCAGGGGGACAATGGCGGTACGGAGGAGCGGGCGTGAGCGAGACGAGTGCGATTCCGGGGTCGGCCGACCTGACCCCCTGTGGAAGCGGGGTGGCCGTGAACACCGACTCCATCGAGGCGGCGATCGCCGACATCAAGGCGGGCCGTCCGGTCGTCGTGGTGGACGACGAGGACCGCGAGAACGAGGGCGACCTGATCTTCGCGGCGGAGAAGGCCACGCCCGAACTGATGGCCTTCATGGTGCGCTACACCTCGGGTTACGTCTGCGTGGCGCTGACCGAGGCCGAGGCGGACAGGCTCGACCTGCCGCCGATGTACCACACGAACCAGGACCAGCGCGGCACCGCGTACAGCGTCACGGTCGACGCCGCCGAGGGCATCACCACCGGCATCTCCGCGGCCGACCGGTCGCACACCGTCCGCCTGCTCGCCGACCCGGCGTCCAAGGCGTCGGACTTCCGGCGCCCCGGCCACGTCGTCCCACTGCGCGCCAAGCAGGGCGGCGTCCTGCGGCGTCCCGGGCACACCGAAGCCTCCGTCGACCTGGCCCGCCTCGCCGGGCTCTCGCCGTCCGGTGTGCTCTGCGAGATCGTGTCGCAGAAGGACGAGGGCGACATGGCCCGTCGCGACGAGCTCGAGGTGTTCGCCGCGGACCACGACCTCAAGATGATCACCATCGCCGATCTGATCGCGTACCGGCGGCGCACCGAGAAGCAGGTCGAGCGGGTCGCCGAGGCGCGCATCCCGCTGTCCGCGGGCACGTTCCGCGCGGTCGGTTACGACAGCCTGCTCGACGGCATCGAGCACATCGCGTTCGTCTACGGCGAGATCGCCGACGGCGAGGACATCCTGGTCCGCGTGCACTCCGAATGCCTCACCGGCGACGTCTTCGGCTCGCTGCGCTGCGACTGCGGCCCGCAGCTGGAGGCGGCCCTGGAAGCGGTGGCCAAGGAAGGCCGCGGCGTCGTGCTCTACATCCGCGGCCACGAGGGCCGCGGCATCGGCCTGCTGCACAAACTGCAGGCCTACCAGCTGCAGGACGCCGGCGCGGACACCGTCGACGCGAACCTGCAGCTCGGCGTGCCCGCCGACGCGCGGGACTACGGCACCGGCGCGCAGATCCTCTGCGACCTCGGCGTCCGCTCGATGCGGCTGCTGACGAACAACCCGGCCAAGCGCGTCGGGCTGGAGGGCTACGGCCTGCGGGTCACCGGCCGGGTGTCGCTGCCGATCTCGCCGAACCCGGAGAACCTGCGCTACCTCAAGACCAAACGGGACCGGATGGGGCACGACCTGTCCCAGCTGGAGCATTTCGACCAGGTCGGCGCCGAGGTCGACCAGGGCAACGGAGGGGGCACGCGGTGAGCGGCGAGGGCCGTCCGGACGTCGAACTCGACCTGTCCGACTGTAAGAACATCCGGCTCGGGATCGTGGCCACGCGCTGGCACACCAAGATCACCGGCGCCCTGCTGGAACGCGCCCTCGAGGCGGCCAAGGTGGCAGACCTGGAGGAAGAGCCGACGGTCGTGCGCGTCGCGGGCGCCGTCGAGCTGCCCGTCGCCGCGCAGGCGCTGGCCCGCACGCACGACGCGGTCGTCGCGCTGGGCGTGGTCATCCGGGGCGGGACGCCGCACTTCGAGTACGTCTGCGACGCGGTCACCGCGGGCCTGACCAGGGTGGCGCTCGACGAGAGCACCCCGGTCGGCAACGGCGTGCTCACCTGCGACACCGAGGAGCAGGCCCTCGACCGGTCCGGCCTGCCCGGCTCCGTCGAGGACAAGGGCTACGAAGCGACCGTCGCGGCGCTGGACGCCGCGCACGCGCTGCGGAACCTGCGTCAGCCGTGGACCGAGCGGGGCTTCGTGTGAGCGTCGAGGCGGATGTGATGACAGAGTCCGAGGTCGTGGTGGTGCGGCCCCGCCGTGCCCTGGTGATGTGCTCGGTGCTGGCGGTGATCCTGCTGGCGACGTTCGTGGTCGTCGCGGTCCTGCTGCGCGGCTCGGACACCGGCGTGATCTTCCAGCCGTCCGACCAGGCGGCGATGATCGGCATCGGGATCCTGCTCGCCGCGGGCACGATGCTGTTCGCGACCGCGCGCGTGAAGGCCGACGCCGACGGCATCGAGGTCCGGAACGTGCTGATGACCAAGAAGTTCGCGTGGAGCGAGGTGCTCTCGGTGAGCTTCCCCGACGGTGCTTCGTGGGCGCGACTGGAGCTGCCGGACGACGAGTACTACTCGGTCATGGCCGTGCAGGCGGTGGACCGGGACCGCGCGGTGGCCGCGGTGCGGGCGCTGCGGCGGCTGCACAAGGCGGCTTGGAACGGCTGACGCTCCTTCGCGCTCTTTCGCGTGCTATGAACGGCCCGTTACTTTCAACAATTTCAAGTAACGGGCCGATCATA
>NZ_JBHXJK010000059.1:20761-51999 GCF_042723255.1 Amycolatopsis thailandensis | reverse complement strand
ATGGGTTTAATAAACAAATTAACAAAAGGGTTTTGTTGTTCTTTGTGGCTCCCCCAACGCTTGTCTCTCGCAAGACTCGATACCACCGCCAAGAGTCAGGCGGGGTCGGAAAGGATGCCGTTGATGTAGGTCCCGGGGTGCGTGGCCGCGTCCTGGCGCAGCACGGGAAGGTCCGACGGCCAGTTCGCGGTGAGCGCCTGGGTCTGGCCCGGCGGGATGGTCGTCACCCGCGTCGGCGTCCACGTGGACTCGCCCGCCGCGGGCTTCAGGACGGTGATGGTCGCGGTCGCGGTGGAACCGGCCGGAACGTCGTTGTACTTCACCCCGTTGTCGACCCGGGTCAGGTGGTACACCGGGCCGTTCGGGTCAGCGGGACCGTTCAGGTCGGCGCCGGGCACGCCGTACAGCGCGCACGTCCGGGACGACGTGTTCTTGTAGGTCAGCGGCACGTCGAGCTGCGTCGGCGAGTTCGGGGACGGCTTCGGCGAGCCGAGAGCGAGCGTCAGATCCTTTGTGGCACAACGAGGATTGTCACCCGACCCGGCAGGTTTCCCGGCGGCAGGCGGTTTCGCCGCTCCCGTTTCCTTGCCCTGCGGGGCGGGAGTGACGGAAGCCGCGGAGGTGGCGGTCGGCGCGGCGGACGTCTCCACCCCGCCGCCGCCCGCCGCCGCGGAAGACTGCGGCGCGGCCGAAGGAGTACCGGAGTTGTTGCACGCGACGACGGCGAGCACACCCGCGCAGGCCGCGATCACCTTGGCGACCTGCGCGACGTTCGTTCGAATGGATCGGTGGCTCATCGTGTTCTCCCCGCTCGCTGTGAATCATTCACCAAGCAGGATGCCCAACGGGGCCGGAAAGATGCGTCACGATGACACTGCTCTCACAAAAGCAACCCCGGCGACCGCGACACATCTTTCCCTTTAGGGCAGCGGAATCTGCCCCTTCGGTCACGCCCAGCCGAGCGCGGTGACCTCCGCCGCCGACGTCCACGGGCCGCGCCCGCCCGCCTCGGTGAGGGCACGGAAACGCACATAACGAGCTCGGGCGGGCCAGAACCGGAGTGTCTTCCGTGCGGCGTCGTCGGGGAAAACGCCCGCCGCGACGGGACTCCCCCAGGCCGAACCGTCGATGCTCAGGTAAACCTCGTAACCACCGACACGACCATGGTCGGAACCGTCCTGCCGCGGTAGGTAGTCCAGGCCGGTGACGGTGCGGGCGGCGCCCAGATCTAGCTGGAGTTCATGGGGCAGCGGGTCTTCCCCGCCGGACCACTTGGTGTGCCAATGGGTGGCAGGGTTGCCGTCGACGGCGTTCGTGGCCGCGCCCGGCTCCCCCGAGGTCTCCTGACTGTCGGCCGAGCGGACGGTGGCCGCGAGCGGCCCGGAGCCCATGACCGGGTCGCTGATGGTCTCGGCGCCCGTCTCGACGTGGCCCGCGAAGCGGCGAAGGAAACCGTCCGGCCCCTGAACGGTCAGGTCGTACCAGCCACCCATGCCGCCTTCGATGCTGAACCAGTCTTCGACCGTCGCACCGGAGGCGACCGAGTACGTCCACGGTCCGCCGCCCCGGTTGCCGGTGCGCACGGTCAGCTCGCAAGCGGCGCCGGCGTTGGTCATCTTCAGGTACACGACACCGGAACCCGGTCGCAGCACGACTTCCGGATTCGGCTTGCCCCCGGTGGTCGCGGTGATCCGGTTGCCCGCGAACCGGCGCAGGAAACCGTTGGGACCGTGCGTGGTGAGGTCGTACGCGCCGTCCGGGGAACCCACCTGCCAGTAGTCCGAGAGCGTGGCCCCGGCGCCGACGGTGTAGCGCCAGGGCCCGTCCGTTCGGTGCGCGTTGGCGTAGACGTAGAAGTGCGCGCCGGCGGATCCGGTGTTGGCGAAGTCGATCCAGAACCGCTCCGCCGTCACCCGTCCCGACGCCGTCACCTGATAGGGCAACGGCCGCGCCGTCCGGACCCCGCTCTCCGACACCGGCGGCTTCTGCACGGAAGGCGGCTGCGGCTGGGTGTTCCACGGCCCGCTCGTCGGCACCGGTTTGGTCAGCGCCGGATAGGTGGCACTCGGCGCCGTGGTGTCCAGCGCCGACGTCAGATCGCCGCAGACCGTGCGCCGCCACGGCGAGATGTTCGGTTCGGCGACGCCGCTCCAGCGTTCCAGGAACCGCAGCACGGAGGTGTGGTCGAAGACCTCCGAGCACACCTTGCCGCCGCGACTCCACGGCGAGATGACGAACATCGGTACCCGCACGCCCAGCCCGATCGGCTCGCCGGAGACGAATTCGTCGGTCGTGGCGACGGAGCTCTTGCCTTCGTCGTCGGAAACGGGCGGCGCCGGCGGCGGCATGTGGTCGAAGAAACCGCCGTCCTCGTCGTAGGTCAGCAGGAACAAGGTCTTGTCCCAGACCCCTGGCTTCGAAGCGATCGTGTCGAGGATCGACTTGACCAGGTCGGCGCCGGTGTTGGGTCCCCACGCGGGATGCTCGGTCTGCGATTCGGGCGCGACGATCCAGGACACCGACGGCAGTTTGCCCGCGTCGACATCGGCTTTGAAGGCATTCAGCAACTGCTTCGGCGCGACCCGGGCCAGACCGCGGTCGTACAGCGCACGCTCGGCGGCGGTCAAGGTCGCCACACCCGCCGCCAGCCCGTCGAGCAGCCGGGTGCGTTCGGCGGCCGAAGCCGAATCCAAGGCGTAGTAGAAGTACTCCAGCTTCGGGAAGGCCTTGCCCGCGGAGTCCTTCACTTTCGACAGCGCCTTGGTGCCCACAGCGAGGAAGCTGCTGAAATAGTCCAGCGAATTGTCGCCGTAATTGTCCCATTCCTGATAGACCCGCCAGCTGCGGCCCGCGGCCTGGAGGCGCTCGGCATAGGTCTTCCAGGTGTAGCCGGTGTGGCCCGGGTTCTGCCAGGCGGCGTTGCCGATGGCGCGGGTCGTGCCGTCCGGCTCGAAGCCGAGTTTGCCGGTGAACAGGTACATGCGGTTCGGGTTGGTGGGCCCCATTTCCGAGCAGTGGTAGGCGTCGCAGACGGTGAACGCGTCGGCAAGCTCGTGATAGAACCGCAGGGCCGAACGCGTGTGATAGGTCAGCGCGCGGACGCCCTTGGCCGCGCGCCACGCGTCGTGACGGCCCTTGTTCCACGCCCGGTGCCCGCCCGACCAGCTGTGGTCGACGTCGGCCATGAACTGGTCGTCGATCGCGTAGGGAAGCAGAGTGCCCGCGCCGTCGGGCTGCTGGAAGACCGACGCGCCCGAAGGCAGCTTGATCGCGGCCGGATCATTGAAGCCGCGTACGCCGCGCAGTGTGCCGAGATAGTGGTCGAACGACCGGTTCTCCTGCATGAAGACCACGACGTGCTCGATGACGTCGAGTCCGCCCGTCGGTGCTTCGGCGGCGAGCGCCTGCCGCACACTCTCCGGGAGCAAGGTGAAGGCGGTGGCCGCGCCAGCGGCCTTCAGCAGGGTACGACGGCGCACGGAGCCCTCCAGAAATTGCATTGAACCCGCTCAAATGTGTTCGAAACTGCACCTTTGATGCGATCTGCGAGCAGATCGAAACATAGCTGCCTGTTCGGTTCAAGGGTTCCGCCGCCGGGCTGCATGATCGGAGCAACAGGTCGCGACTTTCGGATGGTCGCCACGCCCCCGCGCAAGTCCGTGAAGGCCTCCTTGAGGGAGGTGTATTTCGGGCGTCTCGGTCCGAGACCACGGCGGCTCGCGCGACGGTGGAGGATTCGGGACGTTCAACGTCCCAAATCCTCCACCGTCGATCCCGCGCCAGAGCGAACCGCCTCCTACGCGCAGTTCAGACGTAGGTAAACAAAGTGAAGGCCTCCTTGAGGGACCCAGAGTCCCTCAAGGAGGCCTTCACGGAACAATGCACCCACGGAAAGCCGAGGTGGGGGCCGCCCCCCTTGAGCGTCCCCCACCCGGTTCACCCGGCCCGGACCGGCCGGACGTCACTCACTCCCCGTTTTCGGACCTCCCGGACGAAACGGCCAGCGAGAGCACCATGACGATCGGCCAGATCACGACCGCCAAGGAGGCGCCCCCGAGGGTGATCACCGTGACCGAGACCGCCGTCGCGATCAGCCCGCCGACAGGCGACACGTAGAAAAGCCCCAAGGGACCCGAAAAGAGCACCCACAACAACGCCGTCTTCATTGATTTGGCCGGCGGACGGGGAACCGGATACCGCCCCGGACCGAGGACCTCGTGATCGGCACCCTGATACCACCCGCCCGACACCAGCGGCGGGTGCGGCGCGAAGGAAGCCGGTCTTCGCCCGAACGCCTTGGGCGTGCGGGGATTCTCCTCGGCGGGCGAGTGGCGATGGTCCCTCGGCCGTCCCATGACACTTTCGGCACTGCGCATGACACCCTCCCCCGTCGCCGGCCCGAGGCCTGGTGAAGTCACCTCTTGCCTGGCACAATTACTGGTTGCGGTTCGAAACTTTCCGGGTCGTTCTGCCCACTGACCATGCTGACGAGTCGGGGGAGTGGCTGATGCGTCAAATGGAACACAGCGTCGAAAAGACCCCCGGGGGACCGGAGGGCCAGGATGACCGGTTCCGCCTCGGGTGAGCACACGAGCCTCGGAGCCTGGCGCCGGCTGACCCCCGCGGAACAGTCCGTTCTCCGGAGCGCGGGACATGTGAAGGTGTGGCGACCGGGCCAGATCCTCGCCCTCCAGGGCAGTCCGCCCACCAGCATGTTCGTCGTCCTGCGGGGCTGGGTGAAGATCAGCGCCACCAACTATCGCGGGGAGGACGCCCCGCTCGCCGCACGCGGCCCCGCGGAAATCGTGGGCGAACTGGCCCCGATCAGCGGGCTCCCCCGCTCCGCCACGATGTCCGCGATCGACGAAGTGCACACCCTCGTCGTACCCAAGGAGAAATTCCTCGGTGTGCTGCGCGACCGGCCTCGGATCGCCGAGGAGATCTTCCGTACCGCCGCGATCCGGCTGCAACAGTCCGACAGGTTGCGCCTCGAGTCCGGCGGGCCGGATTTCCCGCAACGCCTCGCCGCGGTGCTCGTCGAGCTGGCCCTGCAGCACGCCCTCGACTGGACGGACGCGAAACAAGTCGATCTCCGTTTCAATCAAGGGGAATTGGCCGGTTTCGCCCGGGTCTCGCGCAGCACCCTCATCCGCGGTCTCGAAGAGCTCCGGCGCCTGGGGGTGGTACGCACCGCACGTCAGCGCGTCACCATCACCCGTCCTCGCGCACTGCGGGAATTGGCCGCCGGACGTCCCCCACCGGAAGACAAGGCCTGATCGAACCCGAAATCTCGGCTATCCTTGGTCGAGGTTCAACTCTCGCAACCGTTTCACGGGGTGGAGGGAATCGGCACGATGAGTTCTTTCTCGGCAAGCACGGAACCGGACATCGAATCGGCGTTGATCGATCTCGACGATGTCTCGTTCACCGCGTTACGAGAGCTGGACGGTGAAGCGTTCCGCCGATCGGCGCACCACGTCGTGGAACGCACCACCCACGTCCGCGCCCGCTACAGAAGCGGATCCAACGGGGCCGGAGAGCGCATCGACTGATGCCGCCACCGGCCGGGTCCCACCCCACGTTCCACCGCTTGTCGTGGCGGGACTTCGACGCACTGGCACGTTTTGAAGGCGAAGAGGACATGGTTCGTCGGCTGCGCCGAGCCGAGCGAAGCCGCCGCAAACTGCTGATCCACACGTTGCTGACCGAGGCGGCGAAGACCCCGGATCACTCGGGTCCCCTGCCGCCACTGGATTCCGCGTGGGAACTTCTCGCACGTGCGGAAGCGCGAGCACCCCGGGCCGTGAACCGGTTGCTCACCAATCCCTACACCGGCAGCTGGGCGGGCTACACGACTCGCTTGATCCGCAACGGAATCGACGGCGTCAGTCCTTTGTGGATGCATCTCGGGCACGCGCACGCGATAGCGGCCGCGGCGGCGATCCGGGCGGAGCTCGACTTCGAGACCACCATCCCGGCCTGGCACGGCAACGCCATGCTCCCTTCCCTCGGCATGGCCGGATTCCCCGGCAGCCCGACGTTTTCCTCGGTCATCGTGCGAGGTATGAACGGCCGGTACTCCGCGTCGGACGACCGAACGACGGTCCGTTTGCCGGACGCGCCCGACTCCGACGCCCCGGGCTGGCGGGGAATCCGGCGAGTGCGGAGCCAGGTCGGCGCACACCGGTTCTCGTTGTGGCTGGACGATCTCGATCCCTACCGCGGACTCTACGAGCCGGTCCCGCCGGAACGATTGCCGGGCAAGGATCTGGCGGATTGGCAACGGCTGATCGACGAGGCCTGCCGCCTGATCGCCGCCCACCTGCCCGGCCTGGCACGCATCATGCCAGTGGGATTGGCTTCCCTGGTGCCGAAACCTCAGGTGCTCTTCCGGAATCCGAGCGCGTCGACCGGGGAGGCGTTCGGCAGCGCGGTGATCGGCCTGCCCGCCGACGGCGCTTCCCTCGCCGAGAGCCTGATCCACGAATTCCAGCACATCGTGCTCGGCGGGCTGCTGCACCTCGTCGAACTATACGAGCCGGACCCCCGGGAACGGATCTACGTCTCTTGGCGGGATGATCCGCGGCCCCTGAGCGGTGCTCTGCAAGGGGTTTACGCCTTTTTCGGGGTGACCGCGTTCTGGCGTGCGCTGCTACAGGCCGAGCGATGCCCACGACGCTCCGGCTTCGAATTCGCCTTCTGGCGCGAGCAGACTTGGCGGACCTTGCGCGTCCTGCGCGAGGACGCGACCCTGACCGCTGCTGGACAGCGATTCCTCGACGACATCGCCGAACGCCTCGGCCCCTGGCAGTCCGAGCCCGTACCGAAGGAGGCGGGCGAACTGGCCGCCGCCGCGGGGCTGGATCACCTCGCGGGCTGGCGGGCCCGCCATCTGCGGCCGGATCCGTCCGTGGTCGCCGAACTGGCCGAAGCCTGGCTGGACGGGCGACAAAGGCCGCCTGTACTCCGCGACACCGCGGAACTCTCGCCGACCCCCGTGCCGGACGGAAGCTGGTCCCACGCGAGGACCGATCTGATCCGGCTGTCCGTCGGCGGCGCGCCACCGGCCTCCGACGGGCGGGCGCCGACGGTACCCGGCGCCACCGCCGCTGATTCCGCTTACACGGCAGGCGATTTCCTCGAAGCCATCGAGGGCTATCGACAGGAACTCGCCACGGATCCCGACCGTCCGAACTCTCTCGTCGGGCTGGGGCTTTCGCTGTCCGCGCGGGGCCCTCACCCCGCCGCCCGCGCCTTGCTGCACTGCCCCGAACTCGTCCGCGCGGTGCACCGGCTTGTGCGATCCGCTCCACGATCGCCGACCGTGGAGCAGATCGCCGCTTGGATCGGCCAGCTCGTCCCGGGCTGAGCTACATCAGCATCGGGTCGATGTCGCAGTCGGCACGGGCACCGCGGCCCGCCGCCTGGGTTCCCGGGTGAGCTTCGCCGAGGACCTGGCGATACTTCACCAGGATCGGGTCGCGGAACGGTGCCGCTTCCTCGTCCCGGCCGAGAGCCGCCAGATCCAGTCCGAGGTTGAACGTCGCCGCCAGCACCGTGGGGTGATCCTCCCCCAACGCCTGCTTCCCGCGTTCGACCGCGTCCCGTCCCAGTTCGATCGCCCTCTCGAATTCGCCCAAGGCCGACAGGTCACTCGCCAGATTGATCGTGACGATGACGGCGTAGGGATGGTCCGGGCCGATGGTGGCACGGAACTGCTCGAGAGCGCGCTCGTCGAGTTCACGAGAGGACCCCGGGTCGCCCATGAGTCGCATCGTCACCGCGAGGTCGGCATTGGCGGCGAGGGCGTGCGGATGGTGTTCACCGAGGCCACGCCGGTACCGTTCGAAGACTTCTTCTCCCAGCTTTTTGGCCGCCGCCAGATCGCCCGAGTGACGAAGATCGATCGAATGGGCGAGAGCACAGCCCATGGTGACGGAGTGGTCGTCACCGTAGAAGAGCCGGAACCTCCTGAGTGCTTCCGTGGACAGGCTGAGAGCGCCCGGGTGATCGCCGTCCTTCCGCCTCGCCACCGAAAGCAGGAACGCGTTGGTCGTCGCGTCCGATTGATCCGCACCGAAGCGGGCGTAGAAGTTCTCGGTGAGCCTTTCCTGCTGAACCCGGGCCTGGCCGTAATCCCCCGCCTCGCGCAGGTCGACGATCAGGGAGCTGTTGACACCGAAGGTGCGGACGTGGTCGCGGCCGAGGACTTCGATCCGACGGCGGAGGGTGTCCTGGTCCAGTTCCGCGGCCTCCCGGTAGGCACCCGCAAGCCGGAGACTGATCGCGTGCTGGTACGCGGCGTTCAGCGTCTCCGGGTCATCCTCGCCGAACATGCGCTTGGACTTGTGGTAGATCTCTTCGCTCAGTTTGGTCGCCGCCGCGAAGTCGCCCTGTGCCCGGAGGTCGATCGTGATGTTCCGCTGAAGTGCGAAAGTCTCTTCGTTCTCTTCGCCGGACACCTGAAGACGCAACGCGAGGGTGCGCTGATTGAGTTCCGCGGCCTCGGAGTACCGGCCGATCGCCCACAGGTAAAGCCCCAGTCTCGACGAGACTTCCAGCGTCTGGGGATGGGTGGGGCCAAGGCTGTCGGTGAGCCGCTGCCGCGCTTCGAGACCGAGCCGGGCCGCCTCTTCATGGTCGCCGTACTCGAACAGGTACCGCATCAGGTTGATGTGGAGCTGACGCGGCCAGTCGTCGTCGCAATTGAGCACGTTCGCCGCGTAGGCGTGCGGCAGCAACTCGCGATAACGCGACCAGTGCCTGCTGGACTCGGGGTCGTTCGGGTCCAGCGCGGCGAGCAACTGGTGGGCACCGTGCTGCATCCGCGCGTGTACCTGACGGGCCATGACCCGGTTGCGCAGCACCAGCTGGACCAGACGGTGCAGCTGGAGGGTGTTGTTGCCGTGGTCGATCTTCGCGAGGCCGTACCGGTTGATGTCACGGATGGCGCGGGCCAGTTTGATCGGATCGCGCAGCGCGGCGTCGAGCTCCGGGGAGATCGACACTCGGCTGACCCCGGTGAGCAGGTCACGCGAGATCGGTTCGGGCGAGAAGAAAGCACAGATGTGCAGGATCTGATGCGCCGCCGGGTTACGGGTCTTCAGTTCCTCGAACGACACGTTCCACGCCGCGGCGACGGAAACCTCGTTGTCGGGCGCCGAGGCGGTGTCGAGGATTTCCTCGACCGACTCGTCGAACAGCCGCAGGTATTCCTGCACCGGCATCCCGGTCACCGCACGCCAGGCCGCCGCCTGTTCGACGGCCAAGGGGAGGTCGCCGAGTTTTTCGGCGAGCTGGTCGGCGTCGGCCGGATCGATCTCCGGGCCGCGACGGCCGAGCAACTCGACGCTTTCCTCGCGTTTGAAGACCGCCAGCTCCAGTGGTCGCGCGATGCCGGCCCAGTCGGAGTTCCGTGAGGTGATCAGGATTTCGCCCGGACCGTTGCGCGGGAAGAACGGCAGCACACTTTCCGGGCTCTCCGCGGCGTCGAACACCAGCAGCCAGCGACGGAACGGCCGTCCGGTCCGGAGCGCCTCGATCACCGCGGGAACGGCGATGTTCGCCTCGGACGCGCCTTGCAGTCCGAGGAGCCCGGCGAGTTCGGTGAGGCCGGCACGGATCTGTGTGGTGTGCGCGGCGTCGATCCACCAGACGAGGTCGTAATCCTGAAGGTGCCGATAGATGTACTCGGCGGCCATCTGGGTCTTGCCGATACCGCCGAGACCGTGCAACGCCGAGGGGAGCACCGCGGTGGTACCGCTGCTCAACCGCTTGGTGAGCTGATCGAGCAGCTCGTCACGACCGGTGAAGTTCGGGTTGCGGGGCGGGACGTTCCCGAATACCAGGGGCGGATCGTCAGGCTGGCGGTCCGGGAAGGTCCGAGTCGTTTCCGAGGCGCCGGGATGGACGATCCTGGTCGTCGGCTCGTTCGATTCGGGTTCACCGAGATAGGACGAGCGCCCCTGCGTCGCCGACGTCAAAGCAGGTGGACGTTCGACCGTTTCGGGCATGTCTGGGCTCACAGTCTTAGTGGGTGTCTTGATCGTTACAGGAACGGATACGACGTGGCCCTCGTATTGCACCGCGTTCCGCAGACGGTCAGCCCGGGACAGGTACGGGCCGGAAAGCGCGCGCATCAGCACACTTTCCAGTTCCACATCGGCCGAGGACTCGACGGTGAGCTCCGGATCCGGCGTGTTGTTCGGGTCGGCGATGGCGTCTCGGAGGTGACCGAGCAGCGGAATCCGGCCACCGAAATGGGTGGCGGCCACCCGGACGACCTTGGCCGTTTCCGACCGCCGCGCGCCACTGAGCAGCAATTCTCGGACTGCCTCGGGAAAAGCAAAGACCCCACCTGTGTCCCAAGTGGACTTCCCCTCCCTGAGTCCGGGAGCGTACATGATCCCCGAAAGGAGAAGTTCGAGGAGGTGCTCAAGTCTCGCTTCCGGCACGAACCGCTGTCCCACCAGTTTAGCCACATCGAGACGGACAGGCACCGCCGCGAGTAACTGCGCCAAGCGTAGCGCCGGCGGCGACGCGACACTGCGGAATCTGTGCACTCTTTCGACTGGTGACAAAGTTACCGGCGGGTCATCGGAATCGGACTGGGAAATCCGTTCCGTGGTGAGCACCACCGTTCCTTCGGCGGCGGCGTCGTTTTCGCCGGTCATCAGCCCGGCCCACCAGCCCAGGGCCTGCGGCCGCAGTTCGAGCACCGGCACCGGAACGACGTGACCGGGCACTTCCGCGCCGGGTTCGAGCCAGGCGTCCGCGAGGTCGCACACCCACCGACCGTTGGGAGCCAACACGTTCGGCACCCGCAACCGGGCCTTGTGCGGGTTCATGCCGCACCGGCCCCACAGCCATTCCGGGAGCAGGTGCACGATGCTGACCGGCATCTTCCTGCCCCATCGCGCCAGCATCGGATACAGCGCGTCTTTCTTTTGCCAGGCGTCCCCGACACCGTCTGTCAGCAGTAATACCACCCGCCGCCCCGACGAATCCATGATCTCGTCCGGGTCGCGGGCGGGCGCGCCGGACGTGCCACCGCGAAGAACGAGATCCTCCTGGTCGTTGTCCTTCGCGGTTTCCAACAGGCGGACCTGAATGGTGCGGAATGCACCCACTTGCCGCAGTAATTCGACAAAAGCCGACACCCGGGGTCGCCACAAAGCCATCGACGGACCGTTGTCGAGGACGAGCGTCAGGTCCAGCCAGCGCTCTTTCCTCGTTCGGGTGACAGGCCACCACCGACCGGTCTCCGCGGCCCGGACGGCGGTCGCCACTTCGTCCAGGACCACATTGTTGTGTCGCAGCGAGACCCTTTCCCGTTTCAAGGTTCTCAGCGCGCGAAAGTAGGCCAGTGACTCCAAGAGGACGGCGCCGCCCTGCCCCGTGCCGTCCACCGCGGGTTCGGGCAGCTCACCGTGGACGGCCTCGATCTCGACGACCCCGGCGTCCCCCTGATCCGGTGACGACGCGCCCGGCGTTGTCTCGTCCCACAACGTGGACTGCCGCGACCTGGGCGGTTCGGGGATTTCCCCGCGCTCCGAGGGCGAATTGCGAATCCGCACGTCTTCGGTCGGCGGCTCCTCGGTGGAAGAGGGCTCGGCGCTCGCGTGCCGCGGCGCGATGGCCGCCGCCAGCCACACCATGTCCGCGACGTCGGTCCAGTTCAGGTCCTCGAATTCGAGTCTCCCGGCCCGCTGGGGAAAACCGGTCCTCGGCCGCTCCGCCACCGGGGAGGAACGCGAGTCGGAGGCACCGCCCGGCCCGTCCATGTCACCGCACCGTCAGTCGTTGCCACAGTGCGTCCACCAGCCGCGGCCAGGCCTCCTGATCCGGCCGGTACGCGCCCGACGTCGCGAGATAGACGGCGTCGAGCAGCCGGTCGGTCGGGAGCCCGCCTTCCGCCTTGCTCCGTTCGGCGAATTCGCGGATCAGCTCGTCCCGGTGTTCGCCGTGCTCGCCGACCAGATGACTGGCCACGATCGCCGCGAGCTGGTCCTCGTCCGGGTTCTCGATCCGCAATTGCAGGCAGCGGCGGAGGAAGGCCGGCGGGAACTCCCGCTCCCCGTTGCTGGTCATGATGACGATCGGAAAGGCGTGACAGCCGATCCGGCCGTCACGGACGACGGCGGTGCGCTCCGGATCGGCGGTGTGCACGGTGACCTCGGGATGCCGGTTGCGCACCCGGGCCAGCTCCTCGATCGAGAATTCGCCGTCCTCGAAGATCGACAGCAGATCGTTGGGCAGATCAGCCTCGGATTTGTCCAGTTCGTCGATCAACAACACCCGCGGCAACCTGACGGGCAAGAAAGCGGTGCCCAGCGGACCGAGCCGGACGAAATCACCGACCGGCGGTTCCTCGGCCTCACCACCGAGCTGGGCCTGACTCGTGGCCGCGGCCTGGACCCGGCCGATCGCGTCGTAGCCGTACAAACCGGAGTCCAGCGTGGTGTGGCTGGTGATCGCCCAGCGCAGCACCCTGCCCAGCCCCAGTTCCCTGGCGATGCGGTACGCGAGGCTGGACTTCCCGGTCCCCGGATTGCCCGTGACCAGCAACGGCCGCCGCAGATACAGGGCGGCGTTGACCATGTTCAATTCCGCCGCGTCGACGTCCTGCTCGGAAAACGTGAACTCGCTGCCAAGTCGGCGCTCCGCCTCCCCGTCGTCCGGCGGCGGCACGTCGTTCTCCGGCGGCGGGTCACCGCGATAAGCACGCCATGGCGGGGGCGCGGGCAGGAGTTGCGCGAGGTCGATGTCGTGAATAGGCCTTCCGGTGCCCCGATATATCCACCAATCGGGTGCGTCGACCTGCGACGTCCGGCCGTTCACGGTCGCGTCCTGATCGTTCCCGCTCATCCGCGGCATCCCCTTACAGTCGAGTCGGGATCAACGGCTGGTCCAGAACGATTACCCGTTTCGGGTCGTCCCACATTACCACCAGATCGTGAGCCAGAGAATTCTTGAACGGTACGGCGGCACCCGAATTCGCCAGTTTGCGGCGATCCGGAAGTTCGATAAAACCGCGCTCCTCGGCCAATACCCAGTCGAGCAACTCGCGCAGGTTCTCCGGCTCGGCGTCCGGATGCCACAGCACCACCGGCAAGCCGCTGCGCAGGGCACTTGTCAACTCGTCCGGTGCGGAACCCGGATCCGCCCGCGGCGACGGAGGTTTCGCCAAGACGAGCCCGACCCAGTGCTCGTCGCTCAGAATGGCGTCGATCGGGTGACCTTCGAACTCCGCGCATCCGGAATAGTGCAACCGTTCGGCGGCGGGGTTCTCCACCATCGAGTCCCAGCGAACGTGCCAAGCGCGATGCCAATACCTCGCCCGCATCCTCTCCAATGACCGTATTCCGAGACGGTACCCGTAGCGCAGCGGCTGAGGCTGCCCGGTCCCATGTTCCTTCGCCCACCGCTGCACGGGCAAATTGATCAACGTCCTCGGCAACAGGAATTCCACCGACGCGGACATGCTCTGACCGGACCACACCCCCTCGGTCTCCAGGATGACATCATCGACCCGGAACTCGACTTCCTCGATGCCTATTTCACGCACTCCACCGAGCGCCGGCGGCCAGACCTCCGGATCGTCCTGACGCCAGAACGCGAGTGTGCATCGCGTCGGATCGCCGGAAATCGGTTCGAGCATGATCATCAAATGGAGATGGGGGCGTTCCGGGAGTGGTGGCCTGTTCTTCTGCTGGTCACCGAGGGCGGGAACGAGCCGCAGCGATCGGGCCTGATCGGCTATCCAGCGCGCGATCATGGCACCCGGTTCGCCTTCCACGTTCTCCCCGAGCAGGCGCAAGAACGTCACCGCCGGCGGGATTCCGTCCGGTCCGGCGTTGAAATCGGTGAGCAGATGGAAAGCGCCCCACGCGTCGGTGACGCCCTCCAGCCGGGGCAACGGGACGGCGGGGCCGAGTGCCCGGCTCATCATCACGGCGAGCTGCGGGACCTCCATCCGGGTCAGATGGTGGTGCAGGCCGACCAGATCCTTGTGGGGGATCAAGTCCAGCACCGCGCTGTTCAGGTCGGCGACGAACAGGTCCTCGGCGGCCATCACCGCGGGCAGCTGTGGGACAGGTGCGGTGACCTCTCCGTGTAATCGTAAATAAGCCATTCCGGTGAAACTCTTCACCGTGACCGGTAACGCGTGGTACGACTCGGGTACCAGGCCCGGGTCCTTCTCGATGACGTCGGTGAAGAAACGTTCCGACGAGATGAACGCGATCATGCGGCCGGATTCCGCGAACGCGTCCTTCACCGTTTGCGCGTCCAGAATGCGGAAAGCGGTGTCGACCGCGTCGCCGACCCATCCGTTCCCGTCGTTCAGCACCTCGCCGGAGTTGAAACTCACCCGCAGCAGCATCCGCGCCTGCGGGGTCCGCGTGTGGTTGTACCGGCGGAGCGCGGCCACCATGCGATCCGGCAATCTGTCCGCGACCAGGCTTTTCGTCGTTCCCGGCGGGAGGAGGACCAGTGCTCCGTCACCGCGGTCGTCACATACGCAGGAATCGAAATCGACGCCGCTTTCGGCGAAAGCGGTTTTCAATACCTCGTACATGCCCTGTCGTACGGCGAGCCGATCGAGCGAGTTCCGGTCCGGGGCGGTGAAGCCCACGACGTCCACCACGACGATCGTGCGGTCGAGAGCCTGCGTCGGTAGCGCCACTGGCCCCCTCCCAAGGTCCACAGCGCCGACACCGGCGCCGAACGCAACATTATCGCGTCACTCGGCCCGGAGTTGAGTATCAATTGACAAATGAGTCCGGACATTTCCGTGCCGGTGATTCCCCGACCACCACGGAGCCCTCCCCGACCGCGCCGGGGAGGGCTCCGCTTTCACCGGGGGTCAGACGCCGGCGACCTGCTGGATCCAGCTGCGGTAGCGGGTGATGTTGGTGTAGGCGGTGTTGTTCGACCGGTCACTGGTCGAGGCGACACCGACCTGGCGGCCACCGGAGAACATCGGGCCGCCCGAGTCACCACCGGCGGTGATGCCGTCGACGCGGTTCGCGCAGACCGCGACGCCGCCGTTGTAGTCGCTGCAGTTGACCGAGTTGACCCGGACGGTGGCGACCTTCAGGTAGCGGGACTGGCAGTTGATCTCCGAACCGCACTGGCTGGTCGCGCCCCAGCCGTAGACCTGGACGTTCTGGCCGACCGCGACGTTGCTCGTGGTGCCGAGCGGCGAGTAGGTGGCGTTGACCGAGCTGGTCAGCTTGACGATGGCCAGGTCGGCGCCCGAGTGACGGGTGATGGTCGACCCGGTGGCCATGGTGCCGCCGCTCTGCTGGTCGAGGCTGCCGATCCGGAAGGTGTAGGTGCCGCTGCTGGCGACGCAGTGCTTGGCGGTGAGGATGTACTGCGGCGCGATGATCGTCGCGGTGCAGTTCTGCTGGCCGTTCACGAACAGCCGGGCCGCCCAGGGACCGCTCTGCGCGTTCTGGCCTCCGATGATCATCGGCTGCACGCCCGAGGGCTCGGCGGCGGTCGCGGCGGGGGCGGTCGAGCCGAGCAACGCCATGAAGGCGGTGCCTGCCAGCAGGACGAGGGAGCGCAGTCGCATGTTCCGACTCATTTCTGCGGCCGGGGTCCTGGCCGCGTCAGTGGGGACCAACGCGCTGATTCTGTGTCGTGCCAAGGGAATCCGGAAACCGACGAAAGTTCGCGTGCGCTACCTATTTATTTCCATGACGCGTGGAAGAGTTTTTTGAGTATGCGTCGAAGATCATTAGGTAGTCACTCGCCGAGCAGCCGCCACAGGGCGAGGGCGAGCCGCGCGCGGGTCAGGCCGGCGGGTTCGGTCACTTCGACGCCGAGGCTCTTCCCGATCTGGGTGAGCCGCCGGGCGACGCTGCTGTGGTGCAGGTGCAGGGAATCGGCGGCCTGACGCACGGAACCGGTGGCGCAGTAGGCGTCCAGCGTCCGCAGGTCCTCGGGATCCGCCGCGAGACTCGTGATCGCGACGACGTCGGCGTTGGCGCGCGTGTCCTCCTCCGGGATCCGCGCGAGCAGCGCCAGCGCGCCGAGTTCGTCGTACCGGATCACCGGCTGACGGGCGGTCGTGAAGCGAAGGGCGGTCCTGGCGTCCTGCCAGGACCGACGCGGGCATCCGGCGGCGCCGATCCCCGCGCGGACGCCTTCCGGGAACCGGACCGGATCCACCGAGGTGGCCAGGATGATGCCGACGTCGCCGAGTGACGCGGCCTTGACGGGACGCCCGTGGCAGATCAGGCTCCCGACCTTCTCGAGCGGGACCCCCGACCGGACCGCGGCCACGCGGATCGGCGCGTCGACGGGGAAACCCAGCAGCCGCAGGGCCCTGTTCCTGGCGGCGTCGTCACCATCGGCGCTGATCACGAGTTCCACCAGCGCCGGATCGGCCATGGTGGTGCGGGCGGGCCCGTAGCGTTCGACGACCGTCGCCACGGCGATCGCGAGCCGGTCCAGCACCGCGTCGTCGAGAGCGCCGGGCTCGCCCTGGCGTTCCAGCCAGACCGTGCCGATCTCTTCGTCGTCGAGGGTGACCGCCACCGTGGTGGACGCGGGCAGGGCCGCCGGAGCGGCTTCGCGTCCGTCCGGTGCCATGCGGAGGGTGCGCCCCGTGCTGTGGAGCCGGATGCCCGCCACGCATTCGGCCAGCCCCGCGCTGGCACGGGCGAGCGCCGGGAGGTCGACGCGGCGGCGCATCAGGGTGTCGTAGAACATCACGACCCGGATCGCGCCCTCGACGTCGGGATCGAGATGCGACAACCGTGCGGCCAGTGCCTCCATGTCCGCGAGCGTACGCGGCGATCGTCGCGCGAAGGGACGATCGCGCGCGACGGATGGCGGACGATCCCCGGTCCACCGGCTGGAAGGATGACCGTCATGGATCCCGAGCTGGAAGCCTTCGTCGCCCTGTTCCCTCCGGTGACACTCGACGACCCGGTCGCCGATCGCGCGAGCTTCGCGAAGCTGGCCACTTCGGTGCCGGGGCCGGACATCTCGGCGATGACGGTCGAGGACCGGACGGTGCCCGCGGAGCCCGCTGTGCCGGTCCGGGTCTACCGGCCGCACGAGGCGCGGGGCGCCGTCGTCTGGCTGCACGGCGGCGGCTGGGTCATGGGGAATCTGGACACCGAACATCCATGGGCGGCCCGGATCGCCGAAGCTTCCGGCGCGGTGGTGATCTCGGTGGAGTACCGCCTGGCGCCCGAGAATCCGTTTCCCGCGGCGCTCGACGACGTCTACGCGGTGCTGAACTGGACGGCGGACCACGCGGCCGAACTCGGTGTCTCCCCCGATCGGATCGCGATCGGCGGACACAGCGCGGGTGGTGGTCTCGCGGCCGCGGCGGCGCTGCGGGCACGCGACGAAGGAGGGCCTCGGATCTGCTTCCAGCTGCTCAACCAGCCGGGACTCGACGACCGGCGGGAGTCGTGGTCGGCGCGGACCTTCACCGACACGCCGTGGATGAACCGTGACAGGGTCGCCGCGATGTGGCGGTACTACCTGGACGGCAAGCCCGCCCCTTCGCCCTACGCCGCTCCGTCGCGCGCCACCGATCTCTCCGGTCTGCCGCCCGCGTACGTGGCCGCCGCCGAGTTCTGCCCCAATCGGGACGAGAACATCGACTACGCGGCGCGCATGCTGCGAGCGGGGGTCTCCGTCGAACTGCACCAGTGGCCGGGCACCTTCCACGGTTCGCAAGCGATCCTTTCCGCCGAGGTCTCGCGCCGTCAGCTCGACGAACTGGGCGGTGTCCTGCGCCGCGCGCTGGCCGGGTGACCCGCAAATGGGTTGACCCGGTCGTGGGACGGCGATGCACTGTCCCGATGCAGATCCGCCCCACGACCGCCGATGACCGCGACGTCTTCGTCGACACCCTGTTCGCCGCGTTCGCCCGTTTCCCGGACAGCGCGGGCGAGACCTGGTCCGCGCTGGAACTGGATCGCGGTCTGTTCGCCACGGCCGAGGACGGGCGACCCGTCGGCACGGCGGCCGCGTACTCCTTCGAGCTCACCCTTCCCGGTGAGGTCGTCGTCCCGGTCTCCGGGGTGACCGCCGTCGGCGTCCTGCCCACGCACCGGCGCCGGGGCGCGCTCAGCGCGATGATGCGGCGTCAGTTCGCCGACTTCCGGGCCAGGGGCGAGATCCTCTCCGTGCTGCTGGCCTCGGAGGCCCTGATCTACCGCCGGTTCGGCTACGGACCGGCGACCTACACCCACCGGCTGACCGTGCGGCGTCACCAGGCCGCGTTCGCCGTCCCCCGGGCCGACGAGGGCTCGATGGAACTGCTGCGCCGCGCCGATTGCGGCGAGCTCCTGGAAGAGGTCTACGACCGGTATCGCCGGGCACGGCCCGGCGCGCTTTCGCGTCCGCACCGCTGGTGGGCGGCGGAAGCCGGACAGGCACCGATCTCGGGCGCACCGCGCTACATCGCCGTGCACCGCGACGCCGACGGTGTCCCGGACGGATACGCCTCCTATTCGCACGGCGACCCCAGCACCTTGACCGTCGACGAGACCATCGCCGTCGACGACGCGGTGTCCACCGCGCTGGCCAGGTTCCTCCTCGAACACGACCTGATCACCGAGGTCGTCTTCAAGCACTGCCCGCCCGACCATCCGCTCCGGTGGCAGCTCGAGGACTTCCGCGCCGGTGAGATGGGCGGCGAAACCGACTGGCTCTGGGTGCGACTGCTGGACGTCCCCCGCGCGCTCGTCACCCGCGGCTGGTTCGCCGACGGCGAGCTCGTCCTCGACGTCGACGACCCGGCGCTCGGGGAGCACGGTCGCTACCTGCTGACCGTCCGGGACCGCGAAGCGAGTTGTGTCCCGACGGACCGGGAACCCGATCTGTCGCTGGACGTGAGCGATCTGGGCTCGCTGTATCTCGGCGGCACCGCCCCGAGCACGCTCGTCAGGGCCGGGCGCGTCCGCGCGCGCCACCCCGAAGTGGCCGCGCTCGCCGACACCCTGTTCCGTGCCGATCGTTCGCCGCACTGTCTGCACTGGTTCTGATCGCGCGAGGGCTCCGGTCTCAGAGCGCGGACGTTCGTTGACACCCCGTAGTGCCACTGCTCTACTCGGACGCATGCTCTGTACGGCCTGAATCAGTGTCCGCTCACTTTCGAGAAACACCCGGGAATTCCGGGCGCTCCGCCCTGCCCGGAATTCCCGTTCGCCCTCGCACAGAACGGAATTCGCCCATGACCACGACCGAAAACCGGGTCCGGTCCGCCACCGAATGGCTGGCCGTCGCGAAAGAGGTCGCCGCCGAACTAGCGGTGAACGCGGCCGAACGCGACCGGAAGAACGAAACGCCTTTCGCGGAAGTCCGGCTGCTCAAGGAAACCGGCCTCGTGACCCTGCTCGGCCCGGTGGAGCACGGCGGTGGCGGGCAGAGCTGGGAGACCGCCTATCGCGTGACCCGCGAGGTCGCGCGCGGCGACGGTTCGATCGGCCAGCTGCTCGGCTACCACTATCTCTGGGCGTGGGCCGCGCGTCTGGTGGCGACGGACGACCAGGTCGCCGCGGTCGAAGAGCTGTACACGCGGAACAACTTCGTGTTCGGTGGCGCGGTCAACCCCCGGGATTCCGATCTGACGATCACCGAGGACGGCGACGAACTCGTCTACAATGGACACAAGTCGTTCTCCACCGGCAGCGGGATCTCCGATCTGACAGTGCTCGAAGGTGTCCTCGAAGGCACCGAGGACCACGTCTTCGCCATCGTTCCGTCCGAACAGGACGGTATCGTCTTCCACGACGACTGGGACAACATCGGCCAGCGGCTCACCGAGTCGGGCAGCGTGACCATCACCGGCGTGCGGGTCCCGTGGGCGAGCGCGGCGGGTTACGTCGACAAGAAGTTCCGCCCCTTGACCTACAACACGCTCAACGTCCCGGCGATCCAGCTGGTGTTCGCCAACTTCTATCTCGGCATCGCGCAGGGCGCGCTGGAAACCGCGCTGGCGTACACGCGCGAGCACACCCGCGCGTGGCCGTACGGCGGCGACGACAAGGCGACTTCCGGCGAGGAGTGGTACATCCTCGAAGGCTACGGCGACCTCCAGTCGAAGCTGTGGGCCGCCGAAGCACTGGTGGACAAGGCGGGAACGGCGATCTCGGCCGTGCTGCACGCGCCGCGCGAAGAACTGACGCCCGAGACACGCGGCGAGATCGCGGTCCTCGTCGCCGCCGCCAAACAACGCGTGATCGACACCGGGCTCGAAATCGGCACGAAGATCTTCGAGCTGACCGGCGCCCGCGCGAGCGCCACGAAGTACGGCTTCGACCGATTCTGGCGGAACCTGCGGACGCATTCGCTTCACGACCCGGTGGCCTACAAACGGCGGGAAGTCGGCGCCTACGCGCTGCTGAACGAGCTCCCGGAACCCACCTGGTACACCTGAGCCTTCGGCGTGGGGGTGCTCACCGCTCGTGCGGCTGCCGGGGCGTTCGGCGGACTCACTTCGCCGTGTCGCGAAAGCCACTTTCGGGACATCTGGTGTCCCGAAAGTGGCTTTCACGACACTTGATGCCACCGGGACCGCTGGGCCGGAGTGCTCGTGATGTGAAAGCCACGTTCACAACCTTCAACGTTGCGAAAATGGCTTTCACAACACCGCCGCGCTTGATCAAGGCCCTACCGGCCACGTCCAGCGGTAGACCACGTGACGGACCCAGCAGGTAACCGAATACCGGTCCACCAGAACCCGAATCGCCACTCACGACCAACCCTCACCGCCGCCCCGGCCTGCCCGCAGTACAGAAGGCCCCTTTCTTGCGCTAGACGCAGTGAAGGGGGCCTTCATGTACTCGACAAAGGAGCGAAGGGCGAGTTTCCTCGGCTGAGCCGAGGCAAGGAGGCCTTCACGCGCAATAGTTGTGACCACTGGCGCTTCCGAGGCGCCTGTGGCAATCCCTGAAGGTCCGTGAAGGCCTCCTTCACTACCTTCAGGGTAGGCAAGGAGGCCTTCACGGACCGGACCTGTCAACAACAGCAGCCAGAGGCCAGTAGGTGCCTAAGACACCTTGGCCCTGCCCCGACCCGCCGCTCGCCGCGGCCTGCCCGCGGTACATGAAGGCCCCCTTCACTGCGTCTAGCGCAAGGATGGGGGCCTTCATGTACTTAGGGACCGGACACTCACGTCCTACCGTGCCGAGACAGGGCGTTCGTGTGACTGGCTGGACGACACGTGTGATCAGGCGGACGACACGCGTGACTGGCTGGACGACACGCTCGCCGCCGGGCCCCGACCCGGATCGCCCCTCACGACTCCCAGGTCACTCCTCGAAGCCTTCGTCGCCACCGTCGAAGACGTCCTCCATGACCTCACCGAGGATCATGCCGCCGACCACACCGGCCGCGGCACCGGCGACCATTCCGCCCATACCCGGGCCACGCCTGCCGTGCCCGCCATGATGACCGTGGTGGTCGTAGTCGTGGCCGTAGTGGTCCTGGTGGCCCTGGTGCCCGCCGAACATGGCGTGCCCGCCGCCGGATTCGGCGACGTTGGCCAGCCAGCCGTCGATGGCCGCGGCCCAGTCGGTGCGCAGGGCCTCCTCGTGCGAGACGTGGAAACGGCCGAAGGAGTCACCGCCGGAACGGAACATGCCGCCGCGTTTGTCGGCCTCCAGCACCACCACCAGGTCGTCCGGACTCGCGACGAAGGTCAGCTCCACCTGGTTGACGCGGCCGGCGTAGCGCGACGGCGGGAAGAACTCGATCTCCTGGAAGAATCCGAGCTCCTGCCGCACGCCGTGCAGCTGCCCGGCCTCGACGTCGGCGCTGCGGAACGAGAAACCCAGCTCGCCGAACGCCTCCAGCACCCTGTCCTGCGATGCCAGCGGCCCGACGAGCACCGGGTCGAGGTCGCCCTTGTCCGGGGCACCGGCGATGACGAGCTCGGTCCGCACGCCGACGACCATGCCCGGCAGCTCACGCCCGCCGACGGCGCTGATCGGCGTTTCCCACGGCAGCGCGATCCGGAACGGCACGGTGGTCAGCTGCCCCGCCGCCACCTTCACCTTTCGGCCCGCGCTGACCCGCAGGAACTCCGCGGTCCCGGCGCGCTCGTGGTCGCCGCGCTCGACCTCGACCCGGGTCACCAGCGAAAGCAGGATCTCTTCGATCTGGGCGTCGCTCGAACCGCCCTGGATGCGGACCTGTCCGGTGATCACCTCGCCGGGGACGGCGTGCGGCGAGTCGAGCACGGTGTCGACGGACGGGCCGCCGACCCCGAAGGCGCTGAGCATCCGTTTGAACATCAGGGATTTCCTCCGCTGGGTACTGGAACTGGGGTGCCGCGAAAGCGAACACTTCGACTACTACCGAGATCCGCCGCGGCACGCCAGGCAAACCGGGTTAAAAACCCCTAAACGGGCGCGGCGTCACTACCTTCCCAGATCGGCCTGGCGCACGTCGTGCAGGTGGATGACGACGTCGTAGGAACGCCCGAGCGAGATGGCCACGGGGTCGACGGGGAACAGCGTGCCGATCGTGCGAGTCGGCCGGGCGGTGTCCAGCCAGGCGCGGGCGGCGGGCGGTGCGGTGCGGAAGTCGAGGTAGAAGTCCTCGAAACGAACCTTGTCGAGGGTGTGCTCGTTCGACCCGGGCGGCGCCGCCGGGACGGAGAACCGCTTCCAGTCGCCGCCGATCGCGATGTCCTTGGACAGGAAGGACCCCCTGTCGAAGCTGAAGCCGACCGGCAGGTAGTCGCGGCCCAGCGTCTCGCGCAGGAAGGCACCTTGGGTCTTCGGGTACATCTCCGGGTTGTCCGGGATGTAGGCGACGTGGGTGTTGTGCGCGGAGAGCAGGACCTTGTGCCCGGTCCGCCGCTGCCACCAGGCGACGTTCTGCGCCATCGCCTGATCCCGCAGGATCTGGAAGCCGGGCAGCGACTTCGGGTCCGAGAGGTCGACGGAGAGGAAGCGGGCGGTCTGCGCGACGAACCGGGCGTGCTGAAAGGTCCAGTCGAGGTCGTCCACGCCGGGGAGCCCCTTGATCAGCTCCAAGGCCTGCTCCGCCTTGGTGGCGAGCCGCTTCCGTTCGTCGAGCGGTTTGCGCAGGTAGGCGAGGTGGTCGTCGATCGGGCGAATACCGGTGTAGAGCTCGTTCAGCCGGGGCAGCGCCGCCGGGTGGTGCTGCTTCACGTAGTCGGTGATCCTGGCGAAGAACGCGTCGTTGATCGAAGGCCCGCCGAGGTCGTCACCGACGAAGTGCACGGTCCGGGCGGGGTGGGCGCGGTTGTAGTCGCGCATCCACCGGATCAGGCTGACGAACTCCTCGCGGTCCCACGGGGAACCGGCCACCGTCCGCTTCAGGATCTCGCGGGCGTCACCCCGGCCGGTCTGGACGTAGTCGTCGATCTCCATGCCCGCCGACCAGCTCGCCTCCAGCGCGAACGCCCGGAACCCCTTCTCCTCGACGAGATAGCGGAACACCCGCTCCTTCAACGCGAAGAACTCGTGCGAGCCGTGCGTGGCCTCGCCGAGACCGACCACCTTCGCGCCGCCGATCATCGCGCCCAGTGCCCGCAGGTCGGCGGTGTTCCGGCCGGGTTCGGTCGAACGCAGCGGATGCGCCGCGAGGTCCAGCGACCACACCGGGTCGCGCCAGGACCCGGCCGGCCCCGCCGTCTCCGCCGCGTTCGCCGCCGGCGCGAGCATCGCCCCGGTCGCCACCACCGCGGCGACCGCCAGACCCCGTCTCCCCCAGCGCTTCCTGTTCTTCGTCATACCCGTCAACCCCTTCGTTCCGATGTCGAAGACGATCATCGTCCGAGGAGAGGGGTCGGCGCGCTGCAGCAAAGCTCCTATTTGGGGTGGGGAAAACCCCACCCCGCGACGCGAAGGCGGGTGGACCCCCGCCGCCGGAGTGTGGGTCCCGGCGGCGGGAATCCACCCGCGTTTATCTCCCTCCGCAGCGGCTGATCGTCACTCCGCGCGCCACAACGCGGGCGTGTTCGGCGGCTCCCAGCCGGGCTGGGCGGTGTGCGCCTGCAAGCACACGTAACCGCGACCGCTGTAGGTGACCCGGGCGCCCGCGGAATAGCCGGTTCCCGCCGCCCAGGTCGTCCCGCCAGGCGGGTTGGAGGTCGAAGTGGGCGGATTGGAGGTCGTCGGGTTCGAGCTGGTCGGCCGGGTCGACGTCGGCGTCTGCCGCACGTTGAGCACGAAGTCGAACGCGGCCTCCTTGGCCGTGCCCACGTCGCGCACCTCCATCAGCAGCCGCGGATCGAAGATCGTGTCGGTGTTGTTGCGCGGCTCGTTGGGGAAGTAGAGCTGCGTGGTCAGGATCGGCCTGCCGGGCGCCTGGACCTTGACGTGGATGTGCCGCGTGCGGCCGGGGTACAGGCCGGGCACGATCGTGCTCAGCGAGAACTTGCCCTGGTCGTCGGTGTACTGGTGACCGCGGAAGGTGTACCCCGAGTTGTCGTAGTTGCCGTTGACGTCGGCCTGCCAGAAGTCCAGCAGCGCCCGCGCGATCGGCTGGCACGCGAGACCGAAGACGAAGCCGGAGACGGTGAGCCTCGTGCCTTGCGTGCCCGGGGTGACGAGCGACGTCCGCTCCGGAGAGTTCGGCTTGAAGTAAGGACCTTCGGTCTGCGCGATGGTCGGGGCGTCTCCGTCGTGACATTCCGGGGTCAGCTCGGGCGTCTTGCCGCTCGCGACGGTGGTGCGCGCGAGAGCGGGGCCACCGACCAGCGCGACCGGGGCGACGACACCCGCGGCGAGCGCGGCCTTCAGCACAGTCTTTCGGCTGAGCTTGTTATCTTCGTCCATGACCTGCTCCTCGTGGGGCTTCGGGAATCACCCTCGACGGTATGGAGAAGATCAGCTCCGGACGATGGACTGCCTTGGTCAGTCGTGGTGAATCTCCGGGGGCGCGTCTCCGGTCCGGCGATAATCACCGGGGCTCAACCCCGTTTCCCGCCGGAAGAACCGGCAGAAATAAGCGGGATCCGCGAATCCGACCCGGCTGGCGACTTGCCGGACGGTGAGATCCGTGCCGAGCAGGAACCGTTTCGCCTCGCGAGTCCTGGCTTCGCGCATCAGTTGTGCCGCCGTCCGGCCGGTCGCCGTTTTCACCGCGTCGGTGAGATATCCCGGTGTGACGCCGATGCGTTCCGCGAGCGCGCCGACCGACCAGAGCCCGAGATCGGGCCTGCCGAGCAATCGCGCGAATTCCGTTCCCACCGCCTGCGCCCTGGCGGGCGGGCGCGGATCCGCCAGTCCCGGCAATCGTCCGGCCCGGACGATCAGCACGTGCATCAGGGCCCGCAGCACCGAATCGGTACCCTGGCCGCCACAACGGAATTCCTCGTCCAGTTCGGCGACCAGCCGCGAGGTTTCCTCGGCCGCGCGTTCGTCGAGCCGCCACGGCTTCTGACTCAGCCGTCGCAGGGTTTCGCGATCCGCCGGATGTTCGAGCAGGAAGTCGTCGGTGAACAGGACCACGAATCCGGTGAGGTCGCGGGCATCCCAATGATGCACCTGCCCCGGTGTTATGACCGCGAGCTGGGGCGGCCCCAATTCCCAGCGCGTGAAATCGATGACGTGGTCGCCACTGCCGCCGGTGACGTGGACTATTTCGTAGAAAGTGTGCCGATGCGGGAATGCCGCTCGCGACATCGGCCCGATGGTGTCGAACGTTCCGACCGTGAACGGCAGGGCGTCCGGCGCGCGGACCTCCAGCCGATGAAGTGGCAATTCCCCCGCCTTCGGTTCGAGGCAAGGAGTCCTGGGCAACACCGTCGTTCCGCGCATGGACCGGTCCCTTTCACCACACTGGGGAATGAAAAGTCTAGACCAATGTTTCGGCGCTGACTGCCAACGGAAGTCGCATCTCGCCGCCGGGTACAGTCGTGATCATCGACGCACGTCCGAAGGGTCACCGAGCGATGTCTCCAGTCACGTCGCGCGGCCGGGCCTGGTGGCCGGTCGGCGCGTTCGCCGCCCTGGCGCTGGCGTGCCTCGTGGCCTGGGCGACGACGGGCGATTCCCACAGCGACCTCGAGATCTACCGCTTCGGTGTCGACACACTGTGGAACGGCGGCGACCTCTACGGCGCGCTGCCGCTGTCGGACGCCGGCATCCCGCTGCTGTTCATCTATCCGCCGTTCGCCGCCCTGGTGCTCACCCCGCTGGCACTGGTGCCGTGGACCGGCTCCGTACTCCTGCTGTTCGCGCTCGGCCTGGCCGCGCTGGGGGTGACCTTCTACGCGATCGCCCGCACGCTGTGGCCGTCAGCGGACCGGCGGAAAGCGCTGCTCGTCGCGTCGCTGGCGATCACCCCGGCGCTCTTCCTCGAACCGGTCCGCCAGACGCTCGGCTTCGGCCAGATCAACCTGCTGCTGATGGGCCTCGTCGCGGCCGACTGCCTGCTCGCCCGTGGCCGCTACCGGGGTATCGGCGTCGGGCTCGCCGCGGCCGTCAAGCTGACGCCGATGGCGTTCCTGCTGTTCTTCCTCGTACGCAAGGACTTCCGCGGCGCGCTGACCGCGACGGGCACGTTCGTCGCCGCCTCGGCCGTCGCGTTCGCGGTCGCCCCGGAGGCTTCCGCGCGCTACTGGTTCGGCGGCCTCGCCGGCGCGTCGGGGATCAGCGGAACCTCGTTCCACACCAACCAGACCCTGCAAGCGGTGCTCGCGCGCTTCGGCGCCGAGTCCGCCAAGCCGTGGTGGCTCGTCCTCACCGGCGTGCTGCTGGTGCTGGTGACGCTGACCATGTACCGGTCGGCCGCGGTGCCCGCGCTGCTGCTGAACGCGACGTTCGCCCTGCTCATCTCGCCGACGTCGTGGTCGCATCACTGGGTGTGGATCGCCCCGGCGCTGTTCACGACCGCCGCCTTCGTGGTGCTCCATCGCCGGGATCGCCGGCGGGCACTGGCCTGGCTGGCCGTCACCGGGGTGATCGCCACGGTCTTCGTCACGGCGCCGTTCCGGTACTTCCCGGCCTTCGACCGGCCCGGTCAGACGTGGACGGCCGCCCAGCAGTGGCTGGGAAACTGCTACGTCCTCGCGGGCTTGGTCTTTCTGGTCTGCGCGGGCGTCTTCGCGCTGCGGAAAGGACCGCGATGCTCGACCTGACCGGCACCACCACCCTCGTCACCGGGGCCAGCGGCGGCATCGGCCGGGGTATCGCCCTGCGCTTCGCCGAAGCGGGCAGTGCCGTCGCCGTGCACTACCACCGCGACGAGGCCTCGGCGCTCGCCGTCGTCGACCATGTCGAAGCGGCCGGGGGCACCGCCGCCGCGTTCACCGCCGACCTGACCGACGACGGCGAATGCAGGCGGCTCGTGGCCGCCGCCGCGGCCTGGACCGGACGGCTGGACACCCTGGTCAACAGCGCGGGTGTGCAGCCGGTCGAGCCGTTGCCGGGGATGTCGGCGGAAAGCTGGCGCGCCGTCCTCGACGCGAACCTGACCAGCGCGTTCTCGTGCACGCAGGCCGCGGCCGAGGTGATGAGCGGCGGCAGCGTCGTCCACATCGCCTCGATCGAAGCGGACCGGCCCGCGCCGGGTCACGCGCACTACAGCAGCGCGAAGGCCGCTCTGGTCATGCACGCCCGCGCCGCCGCGCTCGAATACGGGCCTCGGGGCCTCCGCGTCAACGCCGTCTCCCCCGGCCTGATCGACCGTCCCGGACTCGGCGACGCCTGGCCCGACGGCGTCCGGCGCTGGGAACAGGCCGCGCCTCTGGGCAGGCTCGGCACCCCCGGCGACGTCGCGAACGCCTGCCTGTTCCTCGCCTCGCCGCTCGCGTCGTGGATCACGGGACACAACCTGATCGTGGACGGCGGCGTCTCGGCGCATCCCACCTGGTGATCATCCTGCTGTGACCTCCGCCACAAGTGGCGAAGGGTATTGGTTCGACCGGGAAACGATCCGGCACACCATCGGGTGGGAATTCCGGCGGGCTTCATCAAATCCGATGGCCTCATCGTGACGGATTGTCGATCACCGCGACGGTAAACGATTGCCACACCCGCTCGTGCGGATGCCTTGGCGCGACGCACATCCGCTGACGCTCGGTCGCCACGCTGCTACAGTCCGAAGTGGTTCGAATTCCTCCGAATTTCTGAGCCGTCCCCACGATTATCGCGCCGACTTCCGGCATTTTCCCCAGAAAAGGCATCACTTGACGGATCTCAACCCTCCGTGGAACGTGACCGCGTTCCTCGGGGCCGACCCCTGCCTGCTCGACTCCGTGCGCGAACTCCGCGCCCGGATCCTGTTCGACCGCGGCCGACGGCCGGCTTTTCGCCGGGCCGACGGTTCGCACACCGACGATCAGGACCTCGACTTCGGTGCCTGGCATTTCGTCGCCCGGCAGCGGCCGGACGGCCCACCGCTCGGCTACATCCGGCTTTCCACCCCCGCCACCGGCGACAGCTTCCAGTCCCGGACCTACCTCGGCACCGAGCGGTACGAGGAATTGCTTGCCGCACAAGGCATCGAGCCCGGCACGGTCTTCGAGCACAGCCGGCTCGTCGTCGAGCACCGGTCCCGGAAACTCGGCCTCGGGCAGTACCTCAACGCGCTCGCGATCGGTGCCGCGCATCATCTCGGCGCCCACGCCATGATCGGTACTTCGGGCACCGGGGACGGGCAGGACCGGTTCCACGAGCAGTTCGGTTTCCAGCCGATGCCGGGCACCCGCCGCTACGTCGAGCAGTACACCGAAGACGTCGTGATCATGTTCCACCGCGTCGCCGACGGTGCCGGGCGGCACCACGATCTCGTCACCCGGCTCCGGGACGAGTTCCCCGGGATCGCCACTTCCACCCCTGCCCCGCTCACCTCCCGGACGTCGTCGGGCAGGCCCGCGCCCGACGCGCTCGCCACCGTCTCCGAGCCCGATCGCGACCTGTGGCGGCCGACCCTGCTCACGGCCCGCAACGCGATGGACTTCCAGTCCCTGACGGCATTGCTGGCCTACGGCGACGTTCGCGAGATCCACGACACGATCGACGAGCAGTTGACCGAACTGGTCCGCAGCCGCGACCCGTCCTGCCGGGACGAGGACGAGATCCAAGTCAGGAAACGGGAACAGCTGGCCGGGCTGGCGCTCTGGGAGTACGGCACATGGGTCTGGTACCCGTGGTCGCGACGGCTCGTGCACGTCCTGCCGCGCGACGAGTTCCGGCTCGTGCGCACGGATCGCAACCGCGGCAAGATCGACCGGCCGGAACAGCGCCGCCTGTTCGGCAAGCGGATCGGGATCATCGGGCTTTCGGTCGGCAACAGCGCGGCGCTCACGCTCGCGCTCGAAGGCATCGGCGGCGCCTACAAGCTGGCGGATTTCGACGACTTCAGCCTCTCTAATCTCAACCGGCTCCGCGCCGGTGTGCACGAACTCGGCGTCAACAAAGCGGTCCTGTCCGCGCGCCAGCTGTTCGAGATCGATCCGTACCTCGACATCGAGATCCACCGCGACGGGCTGACCGAGGACAACATCGAGGCGTTCTTCACCGGCGGGCAAGGCGCGATCGACCTCCTGATCGAGGAGTGCGACACCCCGTGGGTCAAGATCGCGGCCCGCGAACACGCGCGCGATCTGCGCCTCCCGGTCGTCATGGACTGCAACGACCGCGGCATGCTCGACGTCGAACGCTTCGACCTCGAGCCGGACCGGCCACTGTTGCACGGCCTGCTCGGCGACATCAAGTCCGTGGACGTCATCGACCTCGGCCCGCAGGAGAAGGTCGACCTGATCCTGGCCATGGTCGACGCCGACCGGATCAGCCCGGAACTGGCCGCCTCCTTCGGCGAACTCGGCCGCACCCTGAGCAGCTGGCCGCAACTGGCGTCCGGGGTCGCGCTCGGTGGCGCGCTGTGCGGCGAGGCCGCGCGGCGTGTCCTGCTCGGACAGTCGTGTGCGTCGGGCCGGTTCTACACCGACCTCGACCGGCAGCTCGGCCCGGAGCGGAGCACGGTCACGTGACCCCGCTGCCCGTCCGGATCGCCGGCACCGGCGTCCATCTGCCCCCGGACGTCGTCACCAACCGGCGGCTCTCCGAAACGCTCGACACCTCCGACGAGTGGATCGTCCACCGCACCGGGATCAGGGAACGCCGCTGGCTCTCCCCGGATCTCGCCACTTCGGACATGTGCGTGGCCGCCGCCCTGTCCGCGCTCACGGCGGCGGACTGTACCGCGACGGACGTCGACGTGATCATCGTCGCGACGTACACCTACGACCAGCCACTGCCGTCGACGGCCCTGATCGTCAAGGAGGCCCTCGGCGCCTTCCGGGCACTCACCTTCGACATCACGCAGGCGGCCTGCGCGAACGGCGTCCAGGCCCTGTTCCTCGGTTCCCTGCTGGTGCAAACCGGTGCGGCGCGACGGGTTCTGGTGATCGCGGGCGACAGCGCGTCCCGCGTGACCGACCCGGAAGACCGCACCACCCGGGTCTTCTTCGGCGACGCCGCCGGTGCCGCCGTCCTGGCCCGGGCGACGGCACCCGGCGCCGGCCTGCTCGGCTGGGACTTCGGCGCCGAACTGTCCTACGACGTCGAGATCCCGGCCGGCGGCTCGCGGCGGCCCGCCGGGGCGACGACGTTCGCCGATCGGTTGCACTACCTCAAGATGAACGGCCGGACGGTGTGGGACACCGCCACCCGGTGTCTGCCGGACAGTGTCCTGAACGCCACCGCCCGGGCCGGTCTGACCGTGGAAGAGGTGAGTCATTTCTTTCTGCACCAGGCCAACCTGAACATCGTGCGGGCGGCGATGGACAAACTCGGCATGCCGCGTGAGCGTGCGCCGATCACCGTCGACAGGCTCGGCAACACCGGGTCCGCGGGGGTTTTCACCGTGCTGCACGAAGGTTTCTCCAGCGGAGTGGTGCGGCCGGGTGATGTTTTCGTCGTGTCGGCGATCGGGGCGGGGTTCCAGTGGGGCACTTTGTGCTTCCGGGCTTAGGGACCGGTTGATCTAGGGGTCGCGCGTCTTGCGGGGTGCGGGTGTCGCGAAAGCCACTTTCGGGACGTCTGATGTCCCGAAAGTGGCTTTCGCAACGTTGGAGTCGGTGGAGCGCACCGGGTCGAGGTGGTCGTGAGTGGAGGATTCGGGTTCTATTGCGCCGTAAGACGAAAGTGCCCTGTTCGCTTGCCGGCGGGTCTGCTTGGGACGTTGCGGAAACGCCATATTATCAAAGAAAAGCTATGAAAATTTGTTTGTCAACACAACCGCCCCCCCCCGCAACCCCCCCCCCCCACGCGGGG
>NZ_JBHXJK010000059.1:0-20751 GCF_042723255.1 Amycolatopsis thailandensis | reverse complement strand
TTTTCGTATTTTCTCTGCGTTTTTGTCACCACAAAACCGATACTAACCAACCATCCGCCTGCGTGAACGCCCCCCCCCACACACCGCCGACCGCGCCAGACCGCGCCGAGCCAAGGGAGGTGGCCCTCGCGGTCCGCAGGGGGCGCCTTGTTCCCAATGTCGCATTTGAGTCGCTCAGCGTCTCGGATGCGACATTGGGAACACCCGCCACCACACATGTGCTGTACCCAAGCGGGGCTAAGCGTTAGAGCGACTCACCGGCTCCGGATCTCGGTCCCGTGCCGCAGATTCGTCACCAGCGCCGTCGACTTGCCCGTGACGGCGGCCGCGAGCGCGCGTTCGAGCCCCGGAAACCGGGCCACCCGAAGGAAAGCCCGCCGCGCCTGGAGCAGGAGCCGGTTCGCGGGCAGGAACCATCGGGCTCCCCGGCGGGCGACCTGCTGCTTCTCGGTCACCACCGGGCGGACGAGCTTCTCGTACTCGGCGAACGCGGTTTCGATCGACGGCGTCCGGGTGAGCCGTTCGGCCAGCACGAAGGCGCCCGCGATCCCGAGGGACGCGCCCTGACCGGCGAGAAGTGAGACGGCGTAACAGGAATCGCCGGCCAGGACGACGCGCCCGCGGCTCCACGAAGGCATTTCGATCTGCGCGACCTGGTCGTAGTACACCTCGTCGGACGGAGGGCAGAGATCCAGCGCCTCGGGTACCGCCCAGCCGAGCGAACCATAGGTCGCGCGCAGGGCCGCGCGGGCATCGTCCGGCAAGTCCGGGTCCGTCGCGCGGTGCACGGCGAACGCCGCGAGTTTGCCGTCGCGGAGACCGTAGAACCCCATCTGTGCCCCGACGGTGTCGGTCAGGCAGAACCGCTCCCCCACCCGCGCGCGGATCTCTTCGTCCTCGAAGACGAACGCCGCCGTGTGGAATCCGAGGTAGTTCAGGAATTGCTTCTCTTCGCCGAAAACCAGCCGCCGTACGGTCGAATGGATCCCGTCGGCTCCGACCAGCAGATCGGCTTCGACCACAGCACCGTCCACCGAGGTGATCCGCACCCGGTCGCCGAGATCCTCGACGTCCGCGACCCCGGCGCCGAACCGGACGTCCACTGTGGACGGCAGATCCGTGCGCAGTACACGTTCCAGATCGGGCCGCATGATGCTGCACAGCCTGCCCCGCAACGACTTCGCGAACTGGACGTAGTCGATGGCCGCGCGGCGTCGGCCATGGTCGTCCAGCAAACTCGCTTCGTCCACTCGGTACGCCACGGCCTCGATCCGGGGCAGCAGGCCCATCTCCTCGACCGCGTCGAACCCCGGCCCGAAGAAATCGATCATGTAACCCTGTTCTCGCGGTCCCGCCGCCCGTTCCAGCACCACGACCTCGACGTCGAGCGTCGCGAGCCGGTGCGCCAACGCGAGACCGGTGATCCCGGCACCGCAGATCGCCACCTTCATGAGGTTCCTCCTTTCGGTTCAGCCGACCAGCCTGCGCAGGACCGCCGAGGGCACCTCTCGACCGGAATCCGGTTCGAGCGCGCGATGCAGCAGCAGCCCGTCCACGGTGGCGAAGAGCACCTCGGCCGTCGCCTCCGCGTCGGTCACTCCGCGGTTCGCCAGCCAGGCGCCGAACCTGGCGCGCAAATCGGCGAGGAGTTCGCGGATGCCCTGGCGCAAGGTGTCTTCGCGGGTCGCGGCCAGGTAGGCCTCGGCGAACAGCAACGACATCGGATCGGTGCCGGAGTACTCGCCGACCGACGCCAGCAGCGCGTCCACCGCGTCCGCCGGCGTCTCGGCGGTTTCCAGCGCCGGTTCGAAAGCACCGGCGACTTCGCGCATCGCTCCGAGTACGGCCTCGATCATCAACGCCCGCAACGAGGGGAAGTGATAGTGCACGACGCTCGGCGTGACACCCGCGCGGTCGGCCAGGATCCGGGTGCTGACCGCGGACCAGCCGAGTTCGGGCACCAACGCGACCGCGGCTTCGAGCAACCGCCGCCGAGCGGCCTGACCGCGTTCCGCGGCCGGTGAGACTGCCACCTTCGCCTCCTAGGGCGTTCGTCCTGTACGACTGCCCTGATCGTAGGCCCGGGTTCGCCCGGCGCGCAAACTCGGTGGTCACGGCCGGCGTCCGGTCCCTACAGTTCCGTCCGACGAAGAGAGAACGGAGCACGGTGAAACTGGACGGGTACCACTGGCGCACGCGGATCAGTCAGGTCCGCCTCGGCAGGGACACCTACCGCGTCGTCAGGGCGGCACAGCCTGGCTCGCACGGTTCACTGATCGAGAGCCGGCACGGCGCGGACCTCGACGTGGACGAAGTGTCGGCACGCGAACTCGCCGCCGCCTGGTGGCTGGCCGCGCGTTCCCCGCGCAGCCTGGTGTACCTGCCCTACCGCGCGAGCCGGACGGCCTGCGAACAGAGCGACGCGGGCCCGGATCTGGACCTGGTCCTGCTGCACCACAGCCTTCAGTTTCCGTTGTCCCGCTGGAAAAGCGTACGTGGCAGGCTCGGCGCGGGGTCACCTCACACGGCGAAGCTGCCGCCGGACGCCTTCCCGGTCTTCACCCCTGAGGAGCACCGGGGTTACCGAGGCGACCGCAACCAGCTTCGCCCGAGCATCGCCGCGGACACCCTCTTCCTCGTCGGCAGCCGCCGCGCCTTCGAACTCGAGAGCGACCAGCTTCGCGACCTCGCCGAGGACGGCCCCGCCCGGATCGGTGATGCGTGGGGCAGGCACTACTGCGCGGAGATCGGTCTCGGCCCGGCGTTCCTCGTCCACGGGAAAGCGAGCTGCCCGGCGGCATGCTGCACGTCGTCCTCTGTGAGGACAGCTGAAACCCCGCGCGGCAAAAATGACCTCTTTTCGCGACGCGGCTCTCGTCAGGCTTGCTCTTCCGAATCCGCTTTGGGAGGACACATGGTCTCGAAACCCCGCGTCGCACTGGGAATGCTCGTCTTGGCCGCGCTGGCGGGCGGGCTCCTCGCGTTGCTCATCTCGCTCGACGTGGGCGCGTTCTGGGCCAAGACGCTGCCGCTCGTCTTCCTCGTCGGCGCGGCCACCTTCGCCCAGTCCCTCGGCCTGTTCAACAAGAAGACCAAGAGCTAGGGACCGGTCCCCCCGTTCGCCGTTACCGTCCTGCCGGTGACCGAGCTGGGTGCCTACGTCGAACGCTTCGAGACGAACACGCGCAGCCGCGCGCTCCGGGGTGCGGCCGCGATCGTCATCGGCGTACCGATCTCCGTCGCCGGAGTGCTCCTGTTCGTGATGGCCCAGGAGAGCGGGACCTTCGGCGGGGAGATGTTCATCGGCCTCGTCATCGGCGGCGGGCTGGGGCTGGCGCTGATGGGCGGCTGGGCCTGCTGGCACGCCATCGGCAAACGAGGCGAGACGTTCACCCTGTACGAGCGGGGATTCGTGCACACCTGGCGCAAGTCCACCACCATCGTGCCGTGGATCGCGGTCGAGGCGGCCGTCGACCACAGCAAGAAGAACGTCCTCGCCAAGGCGCTCGGCGGCGACGTCGGCTGCCTCGTCAAGCTCACCGACGGCCGGAAGATCCTCATCAACGGGTTCACCGAGGGCGCCGCCGTACTGGCTCACGACATCTTCGAAGCCGTCGGACGGCGCACCTGATCGTCCTTTATGGACTAAACGCGCGAAGGCGCGAAGGTCCGGCGGTAGTCCTGCGGGGAAACCCCGACCACCTTGTGGAAATGGTGGCGCAGTAGGGCTCCCGAACCGAAGCCGCACCGGCGCGCGACCTCGTCGATGCCCATCGACGTCTCTTCCAGCAGGGACCTCGCGTGCAGGACCCGCTGCGTGGAAAGCCACCGATGCGGCGTGGTGCCCGTCTCGGCGACGAACTTCCGGGCGAACGTGCGCTCGGACATCCGCGCGCGGCGGGCGAGATCGGCGACGGGATGTTCGTCGGCGATGGTGTCGAGCATCCAGGTGAGCACCGGCTGGAGGCTGTCACCGGTGCACTCCGGGATCGGCACCTCGACGAACTGACGTTGCCCGCCTTCCCGTTGGGGCGGCACGACCATGCGCCGGGCGATGGCGGTGGCCGCGGCGGACCCGAGTTCGCGCCGGATGAGATGCAGGCAGGCGTCGATGCCGGCGGCCGTGCCCGCGCTGGTGATGATGTCGCCGTCGTCGACGAACAGCACGTCCGGGTCCAGCCGGGCCTGCGGGAACCGCTTCCGGAACCGGTCGCTGTGCCGCCAGTGGTTGGTGCACCGCCGCCCGTCGAGCAGTCCCGCGGCGCCCAGCACGAATCCGCCGGTGCAGACCGAAAGCAGCGTGGCACCCCGCGCCGAAACCGCGCGAAGTGTTTCGAGCACCGCGGGCGGATACTCCTCGCGCACGTCGCAGGCGGGGACGACGACGAGGTCCGCGTCTTCGGTCGCCTCGAGGCCGTGCTCCGGGGTCACTTTGACGCCGTGCCCGAGGCTGAGCGGCACGCCCGCCCGCTCCCCGCACACGCGGAAGTCGAGCAGCGGCACACCGTCCTCGGTCCGGTCGTAGCCGAACACCTCGCAGACGACGCCGAACTCGAAGGGGGCGAAGTCGTCCAGCAGCACCACGGCGACGCTCTTCAGCATGCCCCGGAGCATAGCTGGCAGGATTTTGTCGCACAACGACAGAACTGCCACTTCTGGCAGGATGTCGATCGGCGCAAACTTACTGCCATGACCGCAATCATCGTCACCCTCGCCCTGATCGCCCTCGTCACCTACCTGCTGGAGCGCAACCACATCCGGCAAGGCCGCCCGAACGCCGCAGGTGGAGACCCGCTCAGCCGTCCGTTCTGGCGAGGCGGCGCCACCGTCTGAACGCCACCGGGAGCCTGACGATTCGGCGACACGGTGTCACGAGCGACACGTTGCCCGCCGAGACCGCCGATACGACCCGCATCCGCCGAGGTCAGGCCCACAATCGCCGGTTTAAACCTTTCCGCCCGTATTTTCTGCCGGTTACCAGTTTTCTGGTTAGGGTGCAGTGGTGCAAACGGGTTAACTCGGGCGGAAGGAGATCGCGCCGTCATCGGCGCGGGGCTGAAACATGAGTTCGCAGGACGGTAAACAAGCGGAAGAAGAGGTGGTCGCGGAGTCCGCGACGGACCTCGCCAACGCACCGGACACGACAGGTCCGGGCCACCCGCCCGATGAGCACGTCCCCCTCGACCTCGCCGCCGACCGCCCCGCCGAGACCGACCGCACCGTTTTCGGTATCGCCGCCGCGCTCGCGCTCGCGATCATCGTCTGGGGCGTGCTTTCCCCGGACAGCCTCGCGAACGTCTCGAAGACCCTGTTGAACGACGCCGTGATCCCTTACGGCGGCTGGGCTTTCGTGCTGACCGCGAGCGGTTTCGTGATCTTCGCGGTCTGCCTGGCGATCAGCCGCTACGGCCGGATCCCGCTGGGCGGGGACAAGGAACTGCCCGAGTTCCGGACGTCGTCGTGGATCGCGATGATGTTCAGCGCCGGCATGGGCATCGGCCTGATGTTCTTCGGCGTGTACGAACCGGTCTCCCACCTCGCGAGCCCGCCCCCGGGCACCGCGGCCCCGAATTCCGACGAAGCCGTCCACACCGCGATGGCGACGACGTTGTTCCACTGGACCGTGCACCCGTGGGCGATCTACGCCGTCGTCGGCCTCGCGATCGCCTACAGCACCTTCCGGAAGGGCCGCAGCCAGCTGATCAGTTCGGTGTTCGCGCCGCTGATCGGCAAGCGGCGCACCGAAGGCCCGCTGGGCAAGGCGATCGACATCATGGCGATCTTCGCCACCCTGTTCGGTTCGGCCGCTTCCCTCGGCCTCGGCGCGCTCCAGGTCGGTGGCGGTATGGGCGCCGTCGGCTGGATCGACAACCCCGGCCGCGGCCTGCTGGTCGCGATCATCGCGATCCTCACCATCGCGTTCATCGCCTCGGCGGTTTCCGGCGTGGCCAAGGGGATCCAGTGGCTGTCCAACATCAACATGGTGCTCGCCGCGGTGCTCGCGGTGTTCGTGCTGGTGGTCGGGCCGACCGTGCTGATCCTCAACATCGTGCCGGGCGCGATCGGTGACTACTTCCGTGAACTGGCGGAGATGTCCGGCCGCACCGGGATGACCGGTGGCGACGAGATGCAGACCTGGCTCGGCGGCTGGACGGTGTTCTACTGGGCTTGGTGGATCTCGTGGACGCCCTTCGTCGGCATGTTCATCGCGCGGATCTCGCGCGGCCGCACCATCCGGCAGTTCATCTTCGGTGTCATCGCGATCCCGAGTGTGGTGAGCCTGATCTGGTTCGCGATCTTCGGCGGCGCGGCGATCAGCAGGCAACGGGCCGGGACGGACATCGCGGGCGCGGGCAGCGCGGAATCGGCGACGTTCAAACTGCTGGAAACCCTGCCGTGGTTCATCCCGATCGCGATCCTGGTGATGCTCCTGGTGTCCATCTTCTTCGTCTCCGGTGCGGACGCGGCGTCGGTGGTCATGGGCACCTTGTCCCAGCGCGGAAGCGTGCATCCGAGCAAGAGCGTCGTCGTCTTCTGGGGCGTGCTCATGGGTGCCGTCGCGGCGGTGATGCTGCTGGTCGGCGGGGACAAGGCGCTGACCGGCCTGCAGAATCTCACGATCCTGATCGCGGTGCCGTTCGTGTTCGTGATGGTGGGGTTGTGCGCATCGGTCTGGAAGGACCTGCGCAACGACCCGCTGATGAAGCAGGAAGACGCGATGATGCTGTCGCTGAAGGAACTGCACGAGGAACGCACCAACGGCCACGGACGCCGTCGCACCATCCTCGGACGCTCGAAACACCGCACCTGATTCCCGGGTGAGTACATGAAGGCCCCCATCCTTGCGCCTGGGTACAGGATGGGGGCCTTCATGTACTTCAGAGCGCCGCGAACTGGCCTGCTTTATAGTCTCCGGCGGGCTGCCGGGTGATGACGTTCAGCCGGTTGAAGGCGTTGATGAGCGCGATCTGGGTCACCAGCGCCATGAGCTGCTCGTCGTCGTAGTGCTTGGCGGCGGCTTCCCACGCCTCGTCGGTGACACCGGCGCTGTCGGCGATGCGGCAGCCGGCCTCGGTGAGTTCCAGCGCGGCGCGCTCGGCCTCGGTGAAGACCGTCGCCTCCCGCCATGCCGCGATCAGATGCAGCCGGGTCGACGTCTCCCCCGCCGCCGCGGCGTCCTTCGTGTGCATGTCGAGGCAGCCCGAGCAGCCGTTGATCTGGCTGGCCCGGATGTTCACCAGTTCCCTTGTCGCCGCGGGAAGTTCGCTGCCTTCGAGGACCTTGCCCGCCGCGACGAGGTGCTTCACCAGCTTGGGCGCGAGAGCGGTCTTGAAGACTTCCAGCCTTGCCTGCATGGGGTTTCTCCTTCTCGTCTGTGTTCACTTACTTCGACGAGGGGGCTTCGAGAGAGGTAACACCCATGGTGGCGAGGAGACGCGGGTCACTCACGGAGTCGATCGCGACGATGCGGCCGTCGACGACGGTGCACGCCATCACGCCACCCAGTCTGCCGCGCTTGTCCCAGGTGACCACGCCGGGCTTGCCGCCGACCAGGGCGGGGCGCGAGGTCGCCACGGCACGGGCGCCCCGCTGGGCGCGGATGGCCACCTCGGCCGCGCCCAGTCGCACGATCTCGCCGCGCCGGGTCTGGGAACGCCAGGTGACGTCCGGGTCGAGCGCCCGAAGCAGCCCGTCGAAGTCTCCTTCGCGTGCGGCGGTGAGGAAGGCGTCGACCACGGCGCGCTGCCCCGGTTCGTCCGCCGGACGCTGTCCCCGGACCTTCCGGCGGGCGCGGCTGGCGAGCATCTTGGCCGCGTCCGCGGATTTGCCGAGGATCTCGCCGACCTCGGCGAACGGGACCGCGAACAGGTCGTGCAGGACGAAGGCCAGCCGCTCCGACGGGCCGAGGGTGTCGAGCACCACGAGCAGCGCCAGCCCGACCGATTCGGCGAGCAGGGCGTCTTCTTCCGGCGAGTCGTCGAGGATCACCAGCTCGGGCGGCTCGTCGTAGGAGTCCTCGGGGCGGGTCTTGCGGGAGCGCAGGACGTCGATGCAGACGCGGCCGACGACGGTGGTCAGCCAGCCGGACAGGTTGTCGATCGTGTCGGCGTCCTGGCGGGCCAGCCGCAGCCAGGCCTCCTGGACGGCGTCTTCGGCGTCCGCACGCGAACCGAGCATCCGGTGGGCCACCGCCACCAGGCGGCCGCGCTGCTCCTCGAACGCGCTGGCCAGGGCTTCGCCGGTCATGTCGGTACCTTTCTCGCGCCGATCCGTCATGGACATGACGAGTGCGGCGCGAGAAAGGTAACCGAAGACGTGACTCGCGTGATCAGGGCCGTGACTCGCGTGCTTGAGGACGTGACTCACGTGCTTGGAGCCGGAACTCACGTGTTCCGTCTCTGAGCACGCGTGTTCCGGCCTCAAGCACGCGAGTTCCGTCTCTGAGCACGCGAGTTCCGGCTCTGAGCACGCGAGATGCGCGTGAAGGCCCCCTTTCCTCGGCCCTGGTTTCGAATGACCAGCCGAGGGAAGGGGGCCTTCACGGACAAGACCGGCTCAGACGTCCCGGATGGGCGTCTTCACGGTCTTCTTCATGCCGGGGTTCTTCGTCTCCGGCTTCTTCTGCGGCTCCGGTTCGACGGCCGGGCCGCCGATGCCCGAGTCGATCGCCGCCGTGACGATCAGGTTCCGCTCGTCGGACGAGATGACCTCGCCGTCGAGGAGTTCCTGCGTCACGGCCCGCACGTACGCCACGAACTGGTCGTTCGACGAGTAGTCCGACTCGTCGTCGATCACGTCGTTGATCGTGCAGCCGTTGCCGGTGTCGCGGTTCTCGACCTGGCTGTCCGCCGAGCCGACGAACACGGTGTCCCGGACGTCGGAGTCCGGGCAGGCGTCCGGACCCGGCGGCGCGGCGACGATGGTGAACGCGCCGCCCTGTTCCGCCGAGACGTTGCCCGCCTTGTCCGACGCGCGGTAGGCCAGCGTGTGCGTGCCGAGCGCGGTCACCTTGACCGGCGCGGTGTACGCCACCCAGGCGCCACCGTCCAGTTTGTACTCGATCTTGTCCACGCCGGACCCGGTGTCCGTCGCGGTCAGGGTGATGGTCGCGTCCTCGATGTAGGACCAGCTTCCGTCCAGATCACCGCTCACCACCACGGAGACGACCGGCGCGGTGCTGTCGTCGCCTTCGACGATGGTGAACGTCGCCGTGCCTTCCGCCGAGACGTTGCCCGCCTTGTCGGTCGCCTTGTAGTTCACCGTGTGCGCGCCGACGACGGTCAGCGCGAGCGGCGCCGAGTACGTCAGCCACGGGCCACCGTCCAATTTGTACTCGACCTTGCCGACACCCGATCCGGCGTCGGTGGCGGTCAGGGTCACGGTCGCCTTGCCGACGTAGTTCCCGGCGGTGTCCTTGGTGCCGGTCACCTCGGCCGTCACGGTCGGCGCGGTGGTGTCACCGCTGACGATCGTGAAGTGCGCCATGCCCTCCGGCGAGACGTTGCCCGCCTTGTCGGACGCACGGTAGTGGACCATGTGCATCCCCGGCGCGGAAACCGCGACCGGAGCGGTGTACGCGGTCCACGCGCCTTCGTCCACTTTGTACTCGACCTTGTCGACGCCGGATCCGGCGTCGGTGGCGGTGAGCTTCACAGTGGCGGTGTCGAGATAGTTCCCCGAACTGTCCTTGGTCCCCGTCACTTCGGAGGTCACCGTCGGCGGCGTGGTGTCACCGGGCTGGCCGGTGACGACGCTGAACGACGACATTCCCTCCGGGGAAACGTTTCCCGCTTTGTCGGAAGCGCGATAGTGGACCATGTGCGAGCCCACGGCGGTGACCGCCACGGGCGCCGTGTACGCGGTCCAGGCACCGCCGTCGAGCTGGTACTCGACCTTGTCCACTCCGGACTGGCTGTCCGTGGCGGCCAGGTTCACCGTCGCGGAACCGACGTAGTTCCCGGCGGTGTCCTTGGTGCCGGTCACGTTCGCGGTCACGGTCGGCGGGGTGGTGTCGGAGCCGCCGCCGTCGGTGACGACGAACTCGCCGACCATCTTGCTGTGCCCCTGGATCGTGCAGTAGAAGCGGTACTTCCCCGGGTTCAGCGTCACGGTCGCTTCGTGCTCGCCGTTCTGCTCGTCGTAAGGGTTCGCGACGATGTTGAGGGTGACGTCGTGGTTGTAGCCGGGAGTCGAGGTGTCGAACGTCAGCGTGTGCGACATCGTCGAGCCGAGGGCTTCGGTGTTCTTGAACAGGATCTTGGTCTCGCCCGCCACCGCGGTGGTCGGCGCGCTGAGGTAGTGGTCGGTGCTGTCTCCGGCGGTCCATTCCAGGGTCTGGACGGGTGCGGCGGAGGCGGGTGCGGACGCGCCCGGTAACACCAGGCCGGCTATCGCGAGCGCCGCGGCCAGCAAGGCCACGACGAGGGTTCTTGGGGACATCGCAGGGAAACCTTCCGTACAGGGAGACCGGCCGGGCGCGCGGAATCCACGCGCCCGGCCGGTTTTCGCGCTACAGCTGCCGCACCCGGATGTTGCGGAACTCCATCAGGTCGTTGTCACCGTGGTTCTGCAGACCGATGAACCCGCTGACGAACTGCCGGAAGTCGGTGGACGGGTCGCCCGCGCGCGAGGACTGGATGCCCGGCGCGTTCTCGAACTCGTTGATCACGACGCCGTTGCGGCTGATCGTGTACTTCTGCCCGACGACCTTGACCTCGTACTCGTTCCAGGTCCCCTTCGGCTTCACGCCCGCCTGGTCCAGCGGCCGCGGGTCGAAGTTGTAGATCGACCCGGTCTTCTGCGGTTCACCGGTGGCCCCGTCGTACAGCTGGACCTCGTGCCCGCAGTAGATCGCGACCCAGGCCTGCGACGTCTTCGCCGACCCGACCGTGCCGCAGCTGCCCGGCGGACGCTGCTCCAGCGGGGTGCGCGGGTCCGGGAACCGGACGAACACGCCGCTGTTGGCGCTGCCGCTCGGCGCGATGTCCTTGAACTGCAGCTTCACCGAGAAGTTGCCGAACTGCCGCGCCGAGTACCACAGCATGCCCAGCCCGCCCGACGGTCGCAGCGACCCGTCCGGCTGGATGGCGAACTGCCCGGACGGTGCCTGAGACCAGTTGCGGAACGATTCGGTCGTGCCGTCGTAGATCGCGTCGTAGCCGGTGACACCCTTGTTGCCGATGGGCGACGCGGCAGCCGCGGCGTTGATCTTGTCCGATTCGGACGCGTTCAGCACGCCGAGGTCGCCGAGGCGGTCCACGGCCTGGGTGACGTGATTGACGAAGCCGGCGTGGGAGGTCCACGTGCTCTCGTCGTCGATCATGTCGTCGACCGTGCAGCCGCCACCGGCGTTCCGGTTGGTCACCCCGGTGTCGGTGTCACCGATGGTCACCGTGGCACCGGAATCCGCCACGAAACACCCGACGCTCACCGAGTTCCGCGTGGTCACCGTCTCGCCGTCCGCGTAGGTCACGGTCAGCTTGGCGGTGTAGAGACCCGTGCGCGGGTAGGTGTGCCGCGGGTCGGCCTGGGTCGAGATCGTGCCGTCGCCGAACTCCCACTTGTAGGAGACGCCGCCGGACTTCGACCCGGTGAAGGCCGCGGTGAGCGGCTTGTTCTGCACCATCGTCGACGCCGCCGCCGCGGCCGGGGTGGCCTCGCCGCCGGTGTAGCTGATCTTCAGCAGCTTCTGGTTGTTGTTCACGGTGAAGAAGCCGCCGCCGTAGTCGAGCACGTACAGCGCGCCGTCCGGCCCGAACTTGGCGTCCATCCACTGGTTCAGCTTGGTGTCGCCGCCGCCGGTCGGGATGATCTGCCGCACGGTCTCGGCGAACACCGGCGGATCCTGCTTCGCGACGCCCGCCGGGTCGACGGTGACCGCGATCCGGTTCTGCCCGTTGCTCTGGTCACCGATGAACCACTTGTCGTTCCAGTACGACGGCCACGCGACCCCGCTGTTGGCGTTGACCAGTTCGCGGTGGTACGTCGGCCCGGTCATGACCGCCTGGCCGCCGCCCTTGAGGTAGGGCTGCGTGTAGGTGGCCTCGGCCGCGTTGTACGACGGGACGGAGCTGTTGGGGCGGTTGGGGAACACCGGCCCGCCGCCGTCCGGCGAGTACCAGATCATGTTCTTCTTGATCGGCGGCAGGTTCACCAGGCCGGTGTTGCGCGGCGAGGTGTTGACCGGGTTGTCGCAGTCGTACCAGCCGGTGAGCACCGCGGCGTCGGAGCTGCTGCGGTCTCGGTACGGCTGCTTGTTGCCCATGCAGTACGGCCAGCCCTGGTTGCCCGCCTCGGTGATGATCGTGGCGGTCTCGTACTTGGCCGGGCCGAGTTCCGGGCTCGGCGAAGTCGCGTCCGGGCCGACCCAGGCCGCGGTCAGCCAGTTGGTCTTCTTGTCGACTTGCAGACGCGAGATGTTCCGCACGCCCATCACGTAGATCTCGGGCCTGGTCTTGTCGCCGGGGTCGTTGGCCTCGGGGAACAGGTTGCCCGCCGGGTTGGTGTAGGTACCGTCGGCCTCGGGGTGGATCCGCAGGATCTTGCCGTTGAGGTCGTTGGTGTTACCGGCGGTGCGGCGCGCGTCCTGGAACGAGACGCCCTTGTAGTCCTGGGTCCAGTTGTTGCCGGAGTACCCGTTGGAGCCCTGCGACGAGTTGCTGTCACCGGAACCGATGTAGAGGTTCCCGTCCTTGTCGAAGTCCATGCCGCCGCCCGCGTGGCAGCAGCTGTGGACCTGGACGTCCCACGACAGCAGGTCCTTGCGGGTCGCCTGGTCCAGCGTCTGGTTCTTCAGGTCGTAGGTGAACCGCGAGACCGTGCGCTTGCCGATCTGCTTGTCACGGTCGACCGACGCGTGCGGCATCCAGTACGCGTACATGAAGCCGTTCTCGCTGAACTTCGGGTCCAGCACGAGACCGAGGAGGCCTTCCTCGTTCTTGACCAATTCGTCGCCGCTGCCGCGGTTGCCCATCACCTTCAGCGTGGTGAGCAGCTTCGGCTTCTTGGTGACCGGGTCCCACTGGTGGATCGTGCCGCAACCGGCACCGATCTCGGGGTTGCTCCAATCGTTCGGCGAGGGCACCGTGTTGCCGGCGCAGGCTGCGCGGCCGATGTAGAAGACCCGGCCGTTCGGCGCGATGGTGAGCCCGTGCGGCTCGCCCATCTGGTCCAGCTGGCCCGTCTGGTTGATCCCGGACAGGCGTTCGACCTTGTAGTTGGCCGCGATGCCCGCCTTGCAGTCACCGCGCACCATGCCGGTGGTCCACTTCAGCGCGCCGAGGATGTGGCTCCGGAACTGGGCTTCGCCGTAGCTCGCCTCGGTCCGGCCCATCCCGGAGTAGAACGAACGGCCGCCGTCGTAGTCGCGGCACCACGAGACCGGGTGGAAGGCGCCGTTCGCACCGACTCCCGGCTTGTAGGTCGATTCCTCGACCTGCGCGACGGTGTGGACGGTGCCGACCGGGTTGACCTCCCAGTTGAGCCACCGGTCCGTGCGGACCCACTTCTGCGGCAGTCCCGCCGTGGTGGGGTTGGCCTTGTCGAGGACGTCGACCGTGGCTTCGGCCGGAGCGTTCTCCGGCGGCGGCGGGGTGTTCGACTGGTCCTTGAACAGCTTGAAGTCGGCCAGCTGGGTGGCCGTCTCACCGGCGTTGGCGGTGATGTTCAGCCGGTAGTTCGCGTACGCCGTGGTGTTGGCGAAGGTGAAGGTCCGGCTCTGGAACCGGTCGGCGAACGCCTCGTTGGTGCGAGTGTCCAGATCGGTCCACGTGGTCCCGTCGTTGGAGCCCTGCAGGGTCCAGCTCTTCGGGTCACGGCCGGCGAAGTCGTTCGCCGAGACGAGCGCGTAGCTGCTCACGGCGACCGGCGCGGCCAGCTTGTAGGCGACCCAGGCGGTGTTCGTGAAGGCCAGCCACTTGGTGTTCTCGTTGTTGTCGGCCAGCTTCTCCTTGCCCTCGTTGGGCGCGTTCTCCGCGCTCGCGGTGACCGAGGCGACCGCTTCCGGGGTGGGACGCGCCCCCACCGGGCGGGCACCGATCAGGCCGGAGAACCACTGCGAACCGTCCTGGGCCCGCGCGGCGTCCGACAGCCCGAGGAAGCCGCCACCCGCCTTCATGTAGTTCTGCAGCGAGGTTTCCTGGTCGCGGTTGAGCGTGATGCCCTGCGCGGAAAGGAAGACGACGCCGCGGTACTTCGCGAGGTTGGCGCCGGTGAACACCGCGGGGTCCGAAGAGGACGACACGGTGATCCCGTTCGCCTGGCCCAGGCTCGCGATCGCGTCCGTGGCGCGCAAGACGGGGTCCTTCTGGTCCGCGGCGGTGCCGTGGAAGACCAGGACGTTGACCGGGACGTTCGTCGCGGCTTCGGCGGTCACCGGGGCGATGGCCAGTGGAAGCCCGGAGGTGACGACGGCGCCGACCGCCAGCGCGGCCAGTGACCGTCTGCGGAGCCTGCGTTGTGAAAAGACTCGTCTCAAGTTCTCGCTCCTTTCAAGTCTAGTGGTGGGTGTGCGCCGAGGCGCCGGTTGCGTTGGGCGCGGCCGTGGTTCCGTGCTGATGTCCCTTGAAGCGGTCGATCGCCTCCTGGGCACCCGCGGGCATCCCGCCGTCGGCGTTGCGGACCAGGAACACCCCGGACATGCCGTCGTCCGAGTGCTGCTGGACGTGGCAGTGGTACATCCACGCGCCCGGCCCGACGCCGTCACCGGCGATCACCTGGAACCCGAAGGAGTTGCCGGGGTCCAGGGTCTTGTTGTCGAGGATCGGGGCGTTGTCGGTCGCGCTGGTGAGCATGCCGGTGCGGGTGTCCGCCCAGCGGTGCGCGTGCAGGTGGAAGGTGTGCATCAGATTGCCGTGCCCGATGCAGATGAACTCGACGCGTTCGCCGAGGTTCGCCTCGAAGATCGGGGTGTTCGGGGCGACCTGGTGGTTGATCCACATTTCGGTGAACACCACGGTGAACTGCTTGCTGGGCAAGAGATCCCCGCGCTTGCGCACGATCAGGCCGCCGTAGAGGCCCTTCATCAGGCCGATGGTGCCGTGGTCGCCGCCGAACGCGTGGTCGTGGTAGTGCCAGTACCCCGCGCTGCCGGGCATCCAGAAACCGTTGGCCGCCTGGTAAGCCGTCCGCGTCTTCCAGGTGTAGGTCTTGGTTTCGTAGGGCTTGTTGAAGGAGTCGTTGAACGGCGAGCCGTCGGACTTGGTGTCGTAGTTGACGCCGTGCGGGTGGATCGAAAGGCGCTGGTCGGTGTTGTTGACCAGCTCGATCACCAGCGTGTCGCCCTCGTAGCACTCCAGGAGCGGCCCGGGAATCGTCGGCTTGCCGGGTTCGAGCCCGTACCCGACCCGGGTCGAGCCGGGAACGTAGTCGGCGTACACGGTGATGTTGCGGGTCATCCCCGCCGCCGCGGCCGGTGACGAACCGGCGCTCGCCGACACCACGACCGGGGCGATGACCCCGGCCGCGGTGCCCGCGAGCATCGATCTGCGGGACAGCCCGCGTTTGTTCTTGTCCATTGTGGATTCCCCAGCTAGAAGCGAACGTTACGGAGATAGGTGAATCCGGTCTGGGCGGTGCTCAGGGGATCCGTGGGGTTGTCGTGCTCGACGATGTACTCGTGCAGATGCGGGCGGGTGCACCCGAAGATGCGGGGGAAGTCGATGACGCCCTTGCCGGGGTCGACCATCTTCCCGTCCGCCGTCCGGTCCTTGACGTGGTACTGCACCACGCGCGGGAAGTGCTGGCGATAAAGGGAAATCGGGTCGACACCGCCTTCCACCGCCCAGAACAGGTCGATCTCCAGATGCACGTAACGCGGGTTGGTGCCCCTGGTGAGCACGTCGTACGGGCGCACGCCGTCGATGGCCGCGAACTCGTGCGCGTGGTTGTGGTAGCCGAGCGGGATCCCCGCCTGGCGGAACTTCCGCGCCGCCGTGTCGAGCCGTCCGGCGAACTGCTTCCAGCCGTCGATGGTGTCGAAGGCCGCGAACGGCACGTTGGCGCGGGTGTTCCCGAGGACCTTCGCGTCGGCGATGGTCTTGTCGAGGTCACCGTCGATGCCGACGTGCGTGGACGTCGCCTTGATGTGGTTCTTGTCCAGCAGACCGCGGAACTCCTGCGCCGTGCGGCCGTAGGTCCCGGCCAGTTCGACCTTCCGGTAGCCGATGTCCGCCAGCGCGGACAGGGTTCCCGGCAGATCGGCCTGCAACGCGGTGCGCAGGGAGTAGAGCTGGATGCTGATCTTGTCCACCGGGACCCGGCCCCGACCGTGGTGGCCGGATCCCTCGGTGGCGGCAGTGGCCACGCTCGGCAGGGCTACCGCCGCGCCGACCGCGACCGCCGCCGTCGCGGCGCCCCGGAGTAGCGACCGTCGAGAGTGGAACCGCTCAGCTTCTTCACCGCACATGAAACCGCCCTCACTTCTGGTTGCTGAAAGCCGCGTCGAAGGCCGCCGACGGCTTGTCGAACAGGAGCCCCCGCAGATAGGTCACGGCTTCCGCCGCGCCCCGGAGCCGGTCCATGCCGGCGTCCTCCCACTCCACCGAGATCGGACCGGCGTAGCCGATCGAATTCAGTGCGCGGAAACAGTCCTCCCAAGGCACGTCGCCGTGCCCGGTCGAAACGAAGTCCCAGCCGCGTCGGGGATCTCCCCAGGGGAGATGCGAGCCGAGCCTTCCGTTCCGTCCGTCGAACCGTTTCCTGGTGTCCTTGCAGTCCACGTGGTAGATCCGGTCGGCGAAATCGAGGATGAAACCGACCGGGTCGAGGTCCTGCCAGATGAAATGCGAAGGATCCCAATTCAGCCCGAATGCCGGACGGTTGCCGACAGCTTCGAGCGCACGTTTCGTGGTCCAGTAGTCGTAAGCGATCTCCGAGGGATGCACCTCGTGCGCGAACCGCACGCCGACCTCGTCGAAGACGTCGAGGATCGGGTTCCAGCGGTCGGCGAAGTCGGTGTACCCCTCGTCGATGACCGCCTGCGAGACCGGCGGGAACATCGCGACGTACTTCCAGGTCTTCGAACCGGTGAAGCCGATCACCGTGTCCACACCGAGTTTCGCCGCCGCGCGGGCGGTGTCGGCCATCTCTTGCGCGGCCCGCTGCCGGACGCCTTCCGGCTCACCGTCGCCCCACACCCGGGACGGGATGATGGCCTGGTGGCGTTCGTCGATCGGGTCGTCACAGATGGCCTGTCCGACGAGGTGGTTGGAGATCGCCCACACCTTGAGGCCGTGCTCGGCGAGCAGCTTCAGGCGGCCGGGCACATAGTCCTCTTCGGACAGTGCGCGGTCGACCTCGAAGTGGTCGCCGGAACACGCGATCTCGAGGCCGTCGTAGCCCCATTCACTGGCCAGCCTGCACACCTCGGTGAACGGGAGATCCGCCCACTGACCGGTGAACAGGGTGATCGGACGGCTCATCAGTTCTCCTCGAAGGTGATCGCGTCGACGTCGAACAAGCCGCCGGAACCGCCCTTGAACACGAGGAACAAGGAGCCGGTGCCGCCGGGGTCGGTGATGGCGGAGGCCGGGATGTCGGCGTAGGTGTCCCAGCCGCCGGTGTTGGCGACGGTGACCGTCTGGACCAGCGGCCCGTCCACCGCGCCCGAGCGGACCTCGATCGTGCCGCCCGCGCCGCCGGACGAGACCCGGTAGCCGATGCCGCGGACGCCGACGAGGTTCACCGGGTCGAACTTGATCCAGTCCCCGGATTCGATGTGGCCGACACGTTTGCCGCCACTGGCGCCGGCGTGCCCGACGACCTCGATCCCGCTGGACTGGGTGTAGAACTCCGCTTGCTTCAACTTGGGCTGCAGGATGGACTCCGCGTCGCCGGTGAGCGCGGGAACGCCGTTTCCGCCGTTGTCGGTGTAGCTGGCGTTGATGACGCCGAAGACGTTGGCGTCCGCGCCATGTCCTTCGTCGGCGGGTGTGGCGATGGTGCCCTCACAGCCCGTCGCGCGGCTCAGCGGATGCCCGTGTCCCTCGTGGCCGAGGATGTACTCGACGGTCACCTTCGAGCAGTCGATCGGGTTGTCCTCGGCGTCGGTCACCTCGACCTTGAACGGGACCATGTCGCCGAAGCTGAACACGCTGCCGTTGACCGGCGTCTTCAGCGTGACCACCGGCGCGGTGTTGCCGACCGTGACCACCACGCTCGCCGAGCCGGTCAGCCCGGTGGAGTCGGTGACGGACAGCTTCGCCGTGTACTGGCCGTTCGCGCTGTAGGTGTGGGAGACCGGGGCGGCTTCGGTGGAATCGGTGGTGCCGTTCCCGTCGAAGTCCCAGGCGTAGGTGAGCGCGCCGCCGTCGGGGTCGTTCGTCCCGGCCGGGTCGAACTTGACGGTCAGCGGTGCCTGGCCGGACGTCTTGTCCGCGGTCACCTGGGCGACCGGGGTCTTGCGTCCCTTGGTGTAGTCGACGCGGTAGACGGCGGATTCCTTGCTGCCGCCGAAGTAGCCGGTGCCGTAGTCGAGGACGTAGAGCGCACCGTCCGGGCCGAACTCGATGTTCATCGGGCGGACGAGGTCCATCGAGTCGAAGAACGGCTTGATGGCGCCGCGTTCCCCGTTCTTGCCGACGGTGATCTCCTTGATCCAGCCGCGTTCCCATTCGTAGGCGAAGGTCTTGCCGTTGAAGTACTCCGGGAACTTCGTCTGCGACGGGTTCTTCGCGTCGTACTGGTAGACCGGGCCGCCCATCGGGGACTCGGGGCCGGTGCCGAACTCGGGCAGCGAACCGCCGTCGTAGGGGATCCACGCCTTCTCGACCGGCGGCAGGTCGGTCAGCCCGGTGTTGCGCGGACTGGTGTTCTTCGGCTTGGCGCAGTCGAAGGCCGCGCCGGACTGCTTGGTCGCGAAGTCGTAGTCGATGAACGGCTGGTTGTCACCGATGCAGTACGGCCAGCCGAAGTTGCCGGGCTTCTTGATCAGGTTGAATTCGACCGTGCCGCCGGGGCCGCGCTTGGGGTCGGCCGCACCGGCGTCGGGGCCGTAGTCGGCGAGGTGGATCCAGCCGGTCTTGCGATCGACGGCGAACCGGAACGGGTTCCGGAAGCCCATCGCGTAGATCTCGGGCTTGGTCTTGGCCTTGCCCTTCGGGAAGAGGTTGCCCTTGGGGACGGTGTACTTCCCGTTCGCTCCGACCTTGATCCGCAGCACCTTGCCGCGCAGGTCGTTGGTGTTGCCGGAGCTGCGCTGGGCGTCGTACACCGGGTTGCGGTCGGCGCGCTCGTCGATCGGGGTGAAGCCGTCGGAGGAGAACGGGTTGGAATCGTCCCCTGTGGACAGATAAAGGTTGCCTTGCGCGTCGAAGTCGATCTCGCCGCCGGCGTGGCAGCAGATACCGCGTTCGGCCGGGACCTGGAGGATCTTCTGCTCGCTCGCCAGGTCGAGCTTGTTGTCGGTGCCCAGCTTGAACCGCGAGAGCTGGTTGTAGCCCTTGAACGGTTCGAAGTCCGCCGGGGCGCCGTTCTCCGGCGCGTCACCGGCCGGGGTGTTCAGTTTGGGCGCGTAGTACAGGTAGACCCAGCGGTTCTTGGCGAAGTCCGGGTCGATGGCGACACCCTGGAGGCCGTCCTCGTCGTGGTTGTAGACCGGGATCTGCCCGGCCAGCGAAGTCGTCGCCGACGAGCTGGTGTACCAGACGCGGCCGTCGCGCGAGGTGTGCAGCACGTCGCGGTTGGGCAGCACCGACAGCGCGATCGGCTCGCCGGTCTTCTCCTCACCCTTCGCCAGGGTGATCTGGTCGAAGTCCGCGTCGACCGGGTCTTCCTGGGTCTTCTTGGCGCAGCCCGCCTCGCTCAGCTTGGTGGCGTACTTGATGCCACCGGCGAGATGCTTGAGGAAGGCCGGTTCGGCGTAGGACTCCTTGGTGTGCCCGCCGCCGGTGTACCAGGATCGGCCGCCGGAGTTCTCGTGGCACCAGGCGATCGGGTGGTCGCCCATCGCGCCGTCACCGGGCTGGTAGCTCTTCTCGTCCAGGCTGGCGAGGACGTTGACCTTGCTCCGCGGGTTCGAGCGGTAGTTGTACCACTCGTCGGTGCGCGGCCAGGTCTCCGGCAGATCCACAGTGGACACATGGTCGTGGTCCTCGACCTTGACATTCGCCTTCTGGATCTGCGGGTGGGACTTGAAATACGCCCCGACCAGGTCGCCGTACCAGGGCCAGTCGTATTCGGTGTCGGAGGCGGCGTGCACGCCCACGTACCCGCCGCCTCCCTTCACGTACCGCTCGAACGCGGCCTGTTGGTCCGCGTTCAACACGTCACCGGTGGTGGAGAGCCAGACAACGGCGTTGAAGCGCTTGAGGTTCGCGTCGGTGAAGGCCGCCGCGTCCTCGGTGGCCTCGACGCCGAAGTGGTTCTGCGCCCCCAGATCCTTGATCGCCTTGATCCCGTCGGGGATCGAATCGTGACGGAAGCCCGCGGTCTTGGAGAACACGAGCACCGTCGCCGCTTCGTGCGCCGATGCGGAGTGCACCGGTAGCGCGACGCCTGTCAGAGCCGTGACCATGGCTGTGACGAGCACACCCAGTCGTCGTTTCGAAGACATAGCAGTAGCGATCCTTTCGATGAGCGGCGGCGATCAAGGAAGGGGATGCGGGGTGGAGCTTTCCTTTCGGTGAGGTGGGGAGGGGCGAGGTGAGCGGGGAGGGGGAAGGTGAGTGGTGGGTCGGGGTGGGTGGCTGGGGGGTGGTGTTTTTGTAAAAAAGAAGGAGAAAAACAAAAAACAACCACAACACAACCAACCCA
>NZ_JBHXJK010000058.1:0-52409 GCF_042723255.1 Amycolatopsis thailandensis | reverse complement strand
AGTCACGCCTCCACTCACGCCGCGCCTGTGTGCCCAGTCCGTGAAGGCCTCCTTGAGGGACCCTGGGTCCCTCAAGGAGGCCTTCACGGACTTCGGATCAGTAGGTACATAGGACAGGATCGGACGGACGACACGCTCGCGGCCGAGGCCCTAGAACTGGTCGTAGAACGCGGTCTTGATCGCGACGACGGCCTTCTCCGTCTCCCGGAACCGTTCCCGTGCCCCGTCCGAGTCGATCAGCTGCACGAGACGCAGTCCGAGCTGGTCGGAGTGGGTCAGCGAGAGCGGGGACGCGGCAGCCAGCGGGCGGGACTTCGCGTCGTGCACGTGGTGCGGGTAGTAGAAGACGGACTTGTCGCCGAGCACCGGGCCGATCCGGCGCCACAGCTCGCCGTACTCGACGGAGACCAGCACCTCGCCCCAGAACCGCAGGATCGTCAGCAGTTCGACGTCGGAGTGCTTCGAGTCGCCCGCCGAGGAGATCAGCTCCATGGTGGTGTCGAGGCAGGCCGTCGTGGCCAGCGACCGCCGGGACCGCACCAGCTCTTCACGCGGGAAGCCGAGGGCGAGGATGTCCGTCATCAGGTCTTCGCGGTGCGAAGGCGTGCTGCCGGGCGAAGAGTTGTCCGGGTATTCCTCGCGGATGATGACGCGGGCGATCCTGACGGACTGTTCGTCGGTGAGCAGGTCGATCGCCAGGTCGTACGCCATGGTGAAAGCCAGCGACAGGAAACGGCGCTGCGTCAGGACCGTCCCCAGGTCCTCCGGCGAAAGATCGACGGCGTCCCGCAGCACCGGGTGATTCCGGAACCGCTCGATCAAACCGTCTTCGAACTCGTCAAGGTCTCGCATCACTACACCTCTTGCTCAGAAACGGATCATGTCGATACTGCGGTTCCAGTCGCCGAGATCGACGTCGCGGCCGATGTCCCACAACGTGTCGAGCTCGCGCTGGATCTGCTCGCCGAGCACGGTGTCGTGCGTGCCCTCGATTTCGAACTGCGGCGAATTGATCGCCAGCTGGCCGTGCAGGAACATGCTGACCAGGTAGCGCCCGTCGGCCCGGTACACCGAAACCGAAGCCTGCGAGTTGAACACCCGCACCTTCAGGTTGCCCTGCCGTTTCGCCAGCCGCCGGTGCAGCCGGGAAAGCGTGTCCAGGCAGCTCGCGATCCCCGTGCTCACGAAGGCGTTGCCCGCCCCGTCGGACCGGCCCAGCGCCGCTTCACGCAATCCCACCAGCATCGAGTTCGGATGCAGCAACATGATCCGCACTTCGGCCCGGCGCTCGACGATGGCGGTTTCCAGTTCGTGTTCCAGCAATTCCAGGTTCGGGATCCAGGTGTTCAGGATCGTCACCTGTTTGGCCTTCGCGACCCGGGCCGCGAACGCGTCGTCCGGAAAACGTTTGTGCACTTCGACCACGCCGCCGTAGTGGGTGCGGCGGAGGCTCGAGGCGATGGTGTCGATGTCGAGACCGGCGAGGCGGTCGCGGATGTCTTCCAAGGCACGCAACGGGGTCAGCTCGACGAGCAGCACCACGACCACCCCGCTGACCATGATCAGGGTCAGGGTGGTGATGCCCTTCGGCGCGACTTTGTCCAGCCAGCCGAGCGCTTCCGCGATCCCGACCACGAAGCCGACCACCGCCAACCCGCCGAGACTGAGCAATTCGAGCCAACGACGCATTCTGCGGAGCATTCACCCTCCGGGATCCGGCAGCCTGTGCCTCATGTTCTCACGATCCGAGAGGTCACTGTGATCGGGGTCACCGGCTTGGCGCAACGGTGCTTTTCCCACGGAATCCCCGAAAACCACGGAACCGGGCGCGGGAATCCGCGGTGAAAGTCCTCAATCGTCGCCCGACTTGTACCTGCGCTGGAGTTCTTCGTCCTGCTCACGCGGCGCCTTCTCCACCCAGCGCCCGTGAACGAGGTCGTTCTCCGTGTAGTCCGCCCGCCGGGAGGCCCAGCCCGGCAGCATGATCTTGCGTGTCCCGCCCCGGCTCCGATCGCGCAGATCGGTGAGCACGGCGATGCCGATCACCATCAGCAGCACCCCGAGCGCTATCCATATTCCGACCATGTCCGCTCCCCCGCAGATGAAGTCGTTTTCTTCAGGTTAGCGCGGCGCGAGATGCCGGGACACGGGATTTCCGCCGCCGCGCCCGCCGCTTTCTTGCTCCGTTCGGGCTAGCCCGGCGGGCGTAGCCGGGTTCAGCCCACGCGACGAGGCGACGGCGGCACCCGCCGCCATAAGGTGACGACGTGCTCGGTGAACGACTCGATTCCTGGCTGCGCGGACACGGGCCGCTCGTCGACGCCCTGATCGCGCTGCTGCTCGCGGCCTGCTGTGTCCTTTTAGGACTCTTCGTCCGGGCGGAGGCCGCGTATTTCCTGTTCTCCCTGCTCCTTTCGCTCCCGCTGGCCTTCCGGCGGCGCAACCCCGCGGTGTGCGCGGCCTTGGTGCTGGGAACCGCCGGCGTCCAGTGGCTCGCGATCCGGAACGACGTCGGCGCCCTGCCCGCCGACCTCGCGGTACCGCTGGCGGTGCACGCCGCGGCGGCGTACGGACCGCGGCAGGCGGGTGGCGCCGCGCTCGCGCTCGGCCTCGCCGGCGCCGTGCTGGGCGGGCTGAGCTGGCCGATGCTGCCGTCGACGGCGACCGCGCATCTGCTCGTCGGCGCCTTCCTGGCCAGCACGGTGGTGGCCGCCTGGGCGACCGGGACGTTGCGCCGGGTGCGGCTTTCCCAGCGCGAGCAAGAGGCGAGGCTCGCCGTCCTCGCGGAACGCAACCGCATCGCCCGCGAAATGCACGACATCGTCGCCCATTCGCTCGCGGTCGTGATCGCGCAGGCCGACGGTGGCCGGTACGCGGCTTCCCCCGAGGCCGGCCGGTCCGCGCTGGTCACGATCGGCGAATGCGCCCGTCAAGCACTGGGCGATCTCCGGCGGGTGCTCGGCGTCCTGCGGGACGGTCGGGCATGACCGCCCCGGTCCGGGTCCTGCTGGCCGACGACCAGGCGCTGGTCCGGGCGGGCTTCCGGATGGTCATCGAATCGCAGGAGGACCTGACCGTGGTCGGCGAGGCGGGCGACGGTCTCGCCGCGCTGGAGCAGGCCCTGCGCCTGAACCCCGATCTGGTGCTGATGGACGTACGGATGCCGGTGCTCGACGGCATCGAGGCCACCCGGCGGGTGCTCGCGCTGGCCCGCGCGCCGAAGGTCCTCATGCTCACGACGTACGACCTCGACGAGCACGCGCTCGCCGCGATCCGGGCCGGGGCGAGCGGCTTCCTGCTCAAGGACGCCACCCCGGAGGAACTCCTGGCCGCGATCCGGACGGTGCACGCCGGGGACGCGGTGATCGCCCCCACCACCACCCGCCGGTTGCTGGACCGGCTGGCGCCCCCGCTCGACCCCGGCGCGGCCCGATCGGCGGCGACGCTGACCGGGCGCGAACGGGAGGTGCTGGCCGGGATGGCCCGCGGCTGGTCCAACGCCGAGATCGCCGAGCGGCTGGTGGTCGCGCCGGGAACGGTGAAGACCCACGTGGGCAACATCCTGGCCAAGCTGCGGGTGCGGGATCGCGTCCAGGCGGTGGTGCTCGCCTACGAAGCGGGTGTGGTCCGGCCTGGCGAGCGGTGACGGGCACAGGTCACGTCGGTCCGGGGCAGGGCTCCGCCGAGCAAATACGACTCGACCGTTTCGGTGACGCAGGGCGTCCGGTCGAAGAGGTAGACGCCGTGCCGGAAGGCGCCGTCCAGCGTGACCATGCGTGATCCGCTCAAGGCTCGGCGCAGGGCCAGCTGCCCGGCATACGGCGTGACCGGATCCCCCGAGGCGCCCACGAGCAGCGCGGGGCGGTCGTCGCCGATCGGGACGGGCGCTTCGGTGGGCGAGACGGGCCAGAACGCGCAGGGCGTGATGTGCCGCGCCAGCGGGCCGAACAGCGGCTCGGCGGCCAGGTGTGCCTGGATGTCCCGGTAGTAGCTTTCGGGATCGCGGGACGCGGCACGGTCCGCGCACTGGTTCGCGACCGTGGCGCTGAACCCGAACGACGGCTCGACGTCCGGGTCGGTGTACAGGGAGAGCTTCCACTCCTGCGTGGGTGTCGGTGTGACGGCGAGGCCGCGGGAGGCGTCGCGCAGTACGACGACCTGGGCGCTGAACTCCGCGTAGAAAGCGTCGCTGTCGTCGACGGTGAGCAGCAGTCCGGGGATCATCGCGGCGTCGATCCGGTGACCGCCGACGCGCAACGGTTCGCGGGAGGCGGCGCGGGCGATCCGGCCGACCGTGGCCAGTACCTCGCCGGCGGTGGCGCCGAGGTGATAGCGCCCGTCCCGGCGGGCCGCCCACTTCGCCCATTCGCGTAGGGCCGCGGCGTCCGCCGGAGCGGTTTCCCGGGTGAGGGCGGGACCGGCGGCTCCGGGAGCGGCGGCGCTGTCGAGCACCATCCGCTCGACGCGCTGGGGAAAGAGCCCTCGGTAGACCGCGCCGAGGTGGCTGCCGAAAGACCAGCCCAGGTAGGAGATCTTCGCCTCCCCGAGGGCGGCCCGCACGACGTCCAGATCACGCGCGATGTCGCGGGTGGACGCGTGCGCGAGGAGGTCGCCCCGGTCCGCGCACCGCGCCGCGAGATCCCGCGCGACCGCCACACCGCGTTCGAAGGAGACGCGGTCCGGACTCGCCAGCTGGGCGCTGTGCAGGTACCGCCCGGTGGGCCAGCCGCATTCCAGCGGCGCGCTGAGCCCGAAGAACCGCGGATCGATCCCGACCAGGTCGTACCGCGCGGCGAGCGACGGCGCCCCGGACGGGACTTCCGGTGGCAGACCTTGTGCCAGCAAGGCCACGCCGTCGCGGGACGGGCCGGGACCGCCGGTGTTGACCATCAGGGTGCCCAGACGGCGCGCGGGGTCGGTCGCGGCACGGCGGGCGACGGCCACCGAAAGGGTGCGGCCGCCCGGATCGGCGTGGTCCAGCGGAACGGTGACCTCACCACAGCTCGCCCCGGCCGCCGCGAGCCGTTCCCCCGTCTCGTCGTCCGGCCCGGACCGGCAGTCGTGCCAGTCGATCCGCTGTGCCGGGGAAGCCGCGACCGGTTGCCCGGCGCTCGCCAGTAGCGCGATCGCGATACCCGCGGCGAGTATTTTCCTTCGTTTGGTCATCCCTGGACGCTAAGCGCGGAAACTCGCGAAAACCTCTGCCCTCAGGCCGAAATCCGCTCCTCGCGGCTGCTCCCGGAGGCATAGGGTGCCCGGCGGAAAGGGGCGGCCAGGGTCGGCAGGATGTGGCGGCGGTTGTGGATCAGGGCGGCGAGCGCGATGACCGCGTAGACACCGCAGAGGACGTAGCGCGCGGTCTGGCCGGGCAGCGCGAACTGCACCGCGAACAGGCCGAGCAGGGTCCAGGCGGCCCAGCGAGGGAAACGCAACGCGAGCAGGGCGGCCACGCCGAGCAGGGTCTGGGTGGCGGTGAGGAGGAATTCCTCGATCTGCCGGGCGTCCAGCCGCAACGCGGTCCCTCCGCCGCCGAAGACGTAGGCGATCGGCAGGCTGCCGACGAGCAGCGTCCATTGGTTGACCTTGCTGGAAAGCAGCGTGCCGATCGCCGCGTCACCCTTGCCGCGGAGCGCGAACAGGATCGCCACGATGAACTCCGGCGCTTCCGACGCCAGCGGCGCGAGCCATTGCACGAGCAGGAACCGGTCGATGCCGAGTTCCGTCCCGACGGCGATCAGGTTGTGCGCGAACGGTTCCGCACTGGCGAGGATCACCACGGCGGCGAAGACGAACAGCGTGATCACCAGGATCCGGCGAGGCCGCTTGGACAGCCCGCCGAGGGTGGCGGCGGGGCCCACCAGCTCGGGTTCGCCAGGCTCGGCGCGGGAGACCTTCCAGAGGTAGAACACGAAGAACCCGAGCAGCGCGAAGCCGAGGACCAGCGAGATCTGCCCGGTCCCGGGGATGACGAAAGCGACGATCGAGGCGATCGCGAGGAATCCGAGCTCGACCCGGTACGGCGAATCGAGGACCAGCTCCCGCACGGTGGCGCCACTGCGTTTCTTCGCGACGGCGAGGCCGATCAGCACGACGGTCGACCAGCCGAGGCCGAGCAGCAACCGGTTGGAGCCGGTCATGTTCGCCGCGGCGTAGGCGACGTACTCGGGATTCGAACCCGCCGTGTAGGCGAAGTACAGGTCCACCGCGTACTCGGGGAGCACCGCGATGACGGCCAGCACGGCGATCGCGAGGCCGCCGGAGATGTCCACCTGCGCGGCTTCCGCCGCCCAGGCCAGCAGGAACGACGCCGCGACGACGGCCAGACCGAAGAGCAGCAGACCCACCACCGCCCCCGGTTCGGCACCTGAGAACCGCAGGACGAGCGCGGGCAGGGTGAGCGCGGCGCACAGGCCGATCGGCCTCAGTCGTTTGACGATCACGGACCGAGATTCCCGGCGGCGACCGGGTTACCACAACCGTTTCCCTCTTCCCCTGTCCGGCGAGAATTCCCTTGCGGGGCAAGGAAAAAGGAAGATCGCCATGCCGAAATCCGGAGGTCGTCCCGCCGGAGTACCCGGGCTGATCTGCTCCGACGCCCGGCACGCGGGCCGGGATGGCGTCGCGCTCGACCGGCCGGCGTCCAGGCCCTCCGGCCCGGACAGTGTCACTGATCACCTTCACCCGAAATGACGGAATCCCCCGGCATCCGCGGATACCGGGGGATTCCGGGGGCGGTCAGCCCCGGGCGTTCGGGTCGATCACACCGCCGGCCAGTCCGGTGGCGGCGTCGCCGAAGGCACCGGCGGAGTCGACGGCACCCTGACCGGCCGCGGTGGCGGAGTCGACGGCACCTTGTCCCGCGGCGGTGGCCGAGTCGACGGCGCCTTGTCCCGCGGCAGTGGCGTTCTCGGCGAGCCCCTGTCCGGTCTCGGCCACGTCGCCGGCGGACTGGGTGACCTGGTCGGCGGCGCCGGAAAGGTCGACCCCGGTCAGTTCGCTGACCTTGTCGCCCGCACCACCCAGCAGCTCGGCGGCCTTTTCCTTCAGCGAGTCGAACAGGCTCATCAGGGGTACTCCTCGGATCGGTCGTGCGGAGGCGGCTGAAAGTTCACCGTACAGGACAAATCGGGCACGGTGCGCAATCGCGGTCACTCCGGACAGGTGAACTACCGAGAAGTGCTCAGAGACAGGGCGGCTGATAGCGATCGATCGCGAGGCCGCGGAAGTCGATCTTGTTGGGCGTCTTGCCGACGAAGACCAGGCCTCGCGCCTCGGTGAGCGCCGAGGCGAAGGAGTAGTCGGGCTTGCCCAGCTCAGGCAGCGTCGTCCACGCGTCGGGAGCGAAGCTGAAGAACTTCTTGACCATTTTCCCGCCCGTCGACGGCACCTTGGTCAGCCATTTGTCGCCGCCGCTCCAGTGCGAGGCCGGGCGAAGCTGGACATAGAGGTCGTCGGTCGCGCTGTAGGTCATCCAGAAACCGGCGGACTTCGAGAGATCGGCCTGCGCCTCGAACTTGTTCCCCAGCCAGACGACGACCACGTGCCACTCCGCTTTGAGGAAGGCCACCTTCGCCGCATACCCGCCACGTTCGCGGACGAGCAGGCTGCCGGTCGCCGGGACCGTGGTGCCCTCACCGGACGCGAGCCATTGCTGCAACCGGTCTATCGACGGGGTGGCACATTCGCAGACATGCCGCGACGGGGCCGCGTTCGCGACGGCGCCGGGGCCGATCAGCGAGGCCAGGAGCACCGACGCGATCACCGCGAGCGTACGACTGAAGGGGACTCTGGATCCTCCGCGCATTCCCGGAAGCTAGCACAACGATCACCGGAAAACCTTCGCACAGCGGGAAAGTACAACACTATGCCCCACTCAGCGGAAACTGTCCTTTGTGGAGTAATACCAGTGGCCGAAGTGGTCCACCGCCCTCGCCACGCAAGCCCGTGAAGGCCTCCTTCCCTACCTTCAGAGTGACGCCCAGTGTCCCGAAAGTGGCTTTCGCGACGCTCGATGCCGCCGGGACCACTGGGTCGAGGCGGTCGTGACGCGAAAGCCACTTTCGCAACCTTCAACGTTGCGAAAGTGGCTTTCACAACCTCCCTGACCAGCGGAGAGGCGACTTCGCCGAGACCCTGACCTTCAGAGTAGGAAAAGAGGCCTTCACGGACTTGCGACCGACCGACGCGCGCCGTCGGTCAGCAGGGCGTCCAGTTCAGCCTCGAACAGCAAGGCGGGATCGAACCCCATGCCGGCGAAGTGCCCGGCCAGTTCGAGGGACAGCACGCCGTGGAGCCGCGTCCAGAATGTCACGGCTCGGCGCAGCACCGCGGCCGACACCGGCAGCCCGCCCGCCCACTCGCGGTGTTCGTCGAGATGCGCCTCGAACGGCGTGGCCGGTCCGTCGTCCGAAAAAGCGGCGTGGACCTCCAAAAGCACGGTCATGATCTCGTTCGAGATCCGCGTGGTGTCGTCCGGCGCACGGTAGCCGGGGATCGGCGTGCCGTAGACGAACAGGTAGCGCTGCGGATCCGCCAGCGCCCAGTCCCTGATGGCGTGGGCGACCGCGAAAACGCCACCCGGCGCGGCGGCTTGCACGACGTCGGCGAGGCTCCGGTAGGCGTCCCGGATGAGGTCCGTGATCAGGTCGTCGCGGCTGGGGAAGTACCGGTACAGCGCGGGGCCGCTCATGCCCACGTGCTTGGCGATCGCGTTGAGGGACAACGCGGACACGCCCGTCGTGGCCAGCTGCTCCCACGCGTACCGCTTGATCTCCGCGCACACCTGAGCCCGGTAGCGCTCACGCGAGGTCTTCCCGTCCGCATCCATCGCCACTCCCCTCGGCCCGGAAGTTAGAGGCTATCACTTTTCCTATTGACACTCACCCCATCGGAGTTATAGCTTCTAACTATCGCAATAAGCGCTAGCCAAGGAGTAGGACGATGACGAACACCAAGCCCCGCCGACGCACCGCCGTGCTCGCCCTCCCGCTGGCCCTCGGCCTGCTGGGCGGCGCCGTGACGCCCGCACAAGCCGCCACCGCGAGCGCGCCGCTGTCCTGCCAAGGCAAGACCATCGACACGAAGGCCCCGATCCACTACCGGACCGAGACCTTGATCAACGCGCCCCTGAGCAAGATCTGGCGCTTGCAGACCGACGTCGAGCGCTGGCCGTCCTGGCAGAAGCCGGTGCTGACCAACGAGCGACTGGATTGGGGCCCGCTCCGGAAGAACTCGCGGTTCCGCTGGACCACCCCGGTGCCCGCCACGGCCGCGACCCCCGCCACCACGCTGTCGATCACCTCGACGGTCCATCAGATCCAGCGCGGTCAGTGCGTCCGCTGGAGCGGGCCCGCGATCGGCGACGGCCTCCGCATCGACAACGGCGTCCACGTCTGGAACTTCACCGAGGTGAAGGGCGGCGTCCTCGTCCGCACCGAGGAGAACTGGTCCGGCGCCCAAGTCGAGGCGGATGTACCGACCTCGACGCGGTTCCTCGGCATGGGCCTCGAAGCCTGGCTGAAGGACCTCAAGACCACCGCCGAAGCCCACTGCTGACCGAATCCGAAACCCCAGGAGGAAATCCGATGTCGACCCGGACTCTCGACCGCGAAACCACCGTCCGCCGCGCCCCGCGCTCCGTCATCATCTCGGCCTGGGCCGTCCCGATCATGGTCCTCGGCCAGTTCGCGATGCTCGCCGTCGTCCCGGTCGCCCTGGTGCTGATCGGCACCCTGCGCGACGCCCGGCTCAGAGCGCTCCACTGGGGCGCGATCGCCCTCACCGCGGCCTACGCCACGCCCTTGGCGCTCTGGGCGATCGGTCCCGAACGCGCGCAGAGCCTGTCCAAGGACATGCATCCCGTGTTCGCCGCGATCATCGTCGCCGTGGGCGTGGCGTTCGCCGTCGCCTACCACGTGCTTCGCCGGAAGACAGCGCTCAGTCGGTGAACGAGGGGATCACGCCGTAGGAGGCCTTCCGTGAAGCGCGGCGCAACGTCGCGAGCACGGCGGGCCCCAGTACCAGGATCGCCACCGCGTTGGTGATCGCGCGACCGGTGTCCCATCCCGCCGTCGACGTGAGCAGCGTGAAGACGGCGAACCGGTGCAGGTTCTCCAGCAGCGGAGCGCCGGGAACGTAGGAGATGTGCCCGTCGTGGTACGGCACTTCGGCGTCGGTGATGAACGGCCAGAACCACAGGTTCATCAGGAACCCGAACACGTACGCGACGAAGATCCCGTAGCCCACCAGCATCGCGATCTCGGCCTTGCCGGTGACGCGGCGCGGCAGGAGTCCCGCGCCCATCCCGATCCACGCCGAGCACATCATCTGGAACGGCAGCCACGGCCCCACGCCGGCGGTCAGCAGCGCCGAAGCGAACAGCGACGTACAGCCCAGCACGAAACCGAATCCGGGCCCGAGTACGCGGCCCGCCAGCACCAGCAGGAAGAACACGGTCTCGATGCCCGCGGTCCCCGCGCCGAGCGGGCGCATCGCGGCGTTGACCGCCGAGAGGACGCCGAGCATCGCGAGGGCCTTGGAATCCATTCCCCCTTCGGACATCTCGGCCAGCACGATGACGATTAGGATCGGCAGGATCCCGATGAACACGAACGGCGCGTCCGGCCCGTGCTGCATCGACTGCGGTTCGACGCGGACCAGGAGCGGCCAGATGAACATCATCAGTCCCGCGAGCGACGCGAGGCCGAGCACGGCCGCCGAACGCGGGCCCAGCCGGACCGCGGGGGCCGTGCTCACGGGACCTCCTGCGGCAACGCCGAGCGGACGTCGTCGACGGTGAGCCACGGTTCCCCGAGGATCTTCGCGACCTGGGTGGCGAACGCCGGGGAGCCGCCGAGCACCTCACCGGTCGGGCCGTCCGAGACGACCTCCCCTTCCGCCATCACGAGTACGCGGTGCGCGATCGTCGCGACGAATTCGACGTCGTGGGTGGCCACGACGACCGCCCTGCCCTCGGCGGTCAGCGACGCGACCATCTGCGCCAGCGCGGCCTTCGCGGTGTAGTCGAGGCCGCGGGTCGGTTCGTCCAGCAGCATGATCCGCGGGGCGGCCGAGAGCTGGACCGCGAGCACGAGTGCGAGCCGCTGTCCCTCCGAAAGGTCGCGCGGATGCGACGCGGGATCGATGCCGGGAGCGAGCCTGTCGAGCAGTCCACGGCTGTAGCCGGGCTCCGCCCCCGATTCCGCGTCGGCGGCCTCGCATTCGGCGGCGACGGTCTGGAGATACAGCAGGTCGCTCGCGGTCTGCGGCACCATCCCGACGAGCTTCCGCGCCGCGGCGCTGCCCAGCGTCTTCGGATCCTTGCCCTCGACGGTGACCTTGCCACCCTGGCGGGGACCGGATCCCTGCACCGCCCACAGCAGCGACGATTTGCCGGAACCGTTGCGCCCCATCATCGCCAGCACTTCGCCGGCGCGAAGGGTCAGGTCGACCTCGCGCACCGCGACCTTCGGCCCGTACCGCACGACGACCCCGGACGCGGTCAGCAGCTCCTCGCCCGCGGTCGTGTTCCGCACGGGCGGAGTCCCCAGCATCAGCGAAGAAGCGCGCCGCCGGGCGTCGCGGACCGTCATCGGCAGCGGCGCCCAGCCAGCCAACCGTCCCAAGTGGACGATCGGTGGCGCGATGGGCATGTCCTTCAACACTTCCGGCGGGGTCCCGTCGACCACTACCCCGGTGCCCGGCACGAAGATCATCCGGTCCGCGAACGGGATCACCCGTTCCATCCGGTGCTCGGCCATCAGCACCGTCGTGCCGAGGTCCTCCACCAGCCGCGCCAGCGTCGCCAGCACCTCCTCGGCGGCGGTCGGGTCCAGCGCCGAGGTCGGTTCGTCCAGCACGAGCACCTTCGGATGGGTGGTGAGCACCGAGCCGATGGCCACCCGTTGCTGCTGCCCGCCGGACAGCGTCCGCAACGCCCGCCTGCGCAGCTCCGCGATCCCGAGCAGGTCGAGGGTCTCCTCCACCCGGCGGCGCATCACCTGCGGACTCAGGCCGAGCTGTTCCATGCCGTACGCGAGTTCGTCCTCGACCGTGTCGGTGACGAAGCCCGCGAGCGGGTCCTGGCCGACGACGCCGACCAGATGTGCGAACTCGCGCGGCGGCCGGGACCTCGTCGTGACGCCGTCGACCGAGACGGTCCCTTCGAGATGACCGCCGGTGAAATGCGGGACGAGACCGTTGATCGTGCCGAGCAGCGTCGACTTGCCCGCGCCGGTCTGGCCCGCGAACAGCACGAGTTCGCCCTCACCGATGGACAGCGTCACGTCGGACAGAACGGGCTCGGACCGGCCGTGGTAGGTGAAGGAAACGTGGTCGAGTTCGATCATGCGTTGACTTCTTCTTCGAGTGCGGCGTAAGGAGGTTCGGGGATCGGGGTCAGGAAGGCGGGCAGGACGCCGACCAGCACCCCGAGCAACGGCGCCCACGAAAGCGACGGCCAGGACAGGTCGATCAGCGACGGGTTCATGTTCATCGGGTTCACTTCCGACGTCGTGAACAGGATGGCCGCGACGGCGATCCCGCTCACGGCGACGACGATCTCCGGCAGCTGCCAGCGGTCGGGCCGGTAGCGGGTGCGCTGGACCCGTTTGCCCGCCGACCAGAACCCGACCAGCCCGACCACGAGCCCCACCGAAAGCACCGGTGCGGCCAGGTATCGGGGCGTCGAACCGTCCAAAGTGGCGTAAACGCCGACACAGACGCCGATCAGGCCGACGATCATCAGCGTTCCCGTGATCAGCCGCGCACGCGCCTCGACCAACCCCGCGCGGCCGTAACCCCGCGAGTCCATGGACGCGGCGAGTTGCAGCGAACGGGAAAGCGCGTCCTCCAGCACCGGGATGAGGACGGTGTGGAGGGCTTTCACCTTCTTCTTTCCCGATCCGCCGCGCAGTTTGCGGGCCCGCCGGACCCGCAGCACGCTTTCGGCCAGCTGAGGGAACACCGACAGCGCGACGATCACCGCGGTGCCCACTTCGTACAACGCCGGCGGCATCGCCTTGAGCAGCCGTTTCGGGTTCGCCAGCGCGTTGGCCGCGCCGAGGCAGATCACCATCGTCGCCAGCCGCATCCCGTCGTAGAGCCCGCCCAGCAACGATTCCGCGGACACGTCGCCGAAGAGCCGGATGCCCGCCGCCCATTCCGGCAGCGGGATCTCGGGCAGCCGCAGGATGATCGTCGAACCCTCGGCACCGCCGAACACGACGCGGAAGAACACGCGGATCGCGACGATGAACGCGCCGAGGTAAAGGTAGAGCCGGAACGCCAGCGCCCACGGCGCCTCGGATCGCCGGGCCACGACGACGTAACCCGCGACAGCCACGATGGTCAGCAGCAGCCACGGGTTCGTCGTGCGGGTCGCCGCGACGGCGAGCCCCAGCGCCCACACCCACCAGGCGGCCGGATGCAGGTCGCGCGGCAGGAAGTAGGACGTCATCAAGCTCCTTGTGCGCGTTTGCGTCTGCGTGCCATCAGGAATCCTGCCACGCACAACGCCAGCACCGCGCCACCGGCAGCCCAGGGCGCCCAGTCACTGGCTCCGGACTCGCGCTCGATCACCGCGTTGACGTCCTCGGCGTTCTCGCCGCCGGTGAACGCGACGTTCATCGACGGGTCCTGCGCTTTCGGCCTCGCCGACGCGCTCGGACGCGGCTTGGGCGGCGGCAGCGCTCCGGAACTCGGGCCCGCGACCGGCGCTTCGCCGGGGGCGGCCTCCTCTGTGGCCTGAGGAGCGCCGCCGGGCTGCTGCCCGGTCCCCGCCTGCGGTCGCTGTTGCTGTTCACCGGGATCGTTGGTGACGGGCTTGGCTTCCTCACGCGGTACGCACGGGACGTTCTCGGTGCCCGGCCGCACCGCGGAGACCCGCGGCACCGGGTTGCTCTGGGCGGTCGCGTTCAGGGAGAACGACCAGCCCTCGAACCCGCCGGGGATGAAGTCGCGGTTCTTGACGCCCCACTGGCTGTAGTCCCACGCGCAGTTGTTCGAGGCGTGCCAATAGGACCAGTAGGCCTGCGCCGGGGGCGTGTCGACACACAGCTCGCGGTACTTCTCGCGGCCGGCGATCGGGATGTTCTCGGTCGCCGACGGGCGGTTCTCGACCCGGCAGATGAACGACTCGCCCCAGCGCTGCACCCCGGCGATCTGGAAACCGGCGCCCTTCAGCGCGTCCAGGCCGGTACCGCGGGTGGTCTGGGGATTACAGCGCACGATGGTCGTGCCGCCGAGTTTCTGGAAGTCGACGACGACGGTGACCCCGGTGGCGTCCTTGCAGAACCCGGGATACCCCTTGCCCTGGTCGACCGCGTGCGCGGACGGCGCCGTGGCGGCGATCAGGAAGATCGCCGCCACCAGTCCGAGGACCCTTTTCACGGGATGGCCGGGTTCCTCGGCGTGACACCGGGAACCGGATTGGTCGTCGCCGACTTGTTCAGCGAGAACGACCAGCCTTCGAAACCGCCGGGGACGACGTTGCGGTTGAGCGCGCCGTAGTTGCTGTAGGTCCAGGTGGTCCCGGAACCGTCGGCGTGCCAGTAACCCCAGTACGCGCCGGCGGGCGGCGTGTTGACGCACGGCTCCTTGTAGCTCGGGTTGCTCGACAGCGGGATGGTCTCCGTCGCGGCCGGGCGGCCTTCCAGGCGGCAGACGAAACCAAGGCCCCAGCGGGCGGTTCCGGCGACCGCGATCCCCGCGTCCTGCAACGCCTTGATACCCGAGCGGGCGGTGCCCGGGCTCGCGTTGGGCGAGCAGCGGGTGATCGTCGGCGCGGCTGTCCCGCCGTTGCCGTCCAGCTCCTGGAAGTCGACGACGACGGTCGTACCGGTGAGCGCGTCGGAGCCGGTGCAGATCCCGTCGTAGCCCTTGGTGGGATCGACCGCGTTCGCGGGTGCGGCGGAAAGCCCGATCAGTCCGATGAGGACGGTCGTGACGGTGAGCAGTTTTCTCATGGTGTAGCCCCCTTTGTCTTGATGAACCGGCGAAGCAGGAACAGAAGGACGATCGCGGCGGCCAGGAGGATCGTGGCCAGACCGACGAATCCCCAGATCAGCCACGCGGGCTGGGTGGTCTGGGCGGCGGCCGCTTGCAGCTGTGTCCCGGAGACGGCGTCGGCGGAGTTCGCCTCCGTGAGCGGCAGCCGGATCGCGGGCGACAGCGGCGAATCCGCGGCGGTGAGCCAAGACCGGCCCGCGACCCCTTGCGCGGCGGCCAGGCTCGTCGGGAAGTCGGTCTTCCCGTCGCTCGCCGCGACGGAACCCTTGGCGAAACCGCCGTCGGCCTGGACCAGTTTGCCCAGCGACCGCGCGGTTCCGCTCGCGTCGAGGCCGGCGGTCTGCCGCGCGGCGGCGACGGCGGCGCTGAGCACGACATCCGGCTCGCCCGCCTCGCCGGTCACCATGCCCTCGCCGGTCGGCCGGACGCCGAGCGCGCCCACCGCGGAGACGAACGCCGACACGCGCCGCTCGGTCCAGCCGTCGGGGCGTTTGGTCGACGGCGCGGCGTCGGTGTGCGGGCGTGCCGCCAGCGCGGTGACCGCGGCGGCCGTCGCGCCCAGGTCACCGGAGCCGCACTCCGCGGTGTCGAGGTGCTTCGGGAAGGTTCCGTCGGCGCACTGGCGCGAGAGGAGCAGTTCGACCGCGGGGCCGGGGTCGGCGGCGGTCGCGAGCACCGCCCACGCGTGCCGCTCGACCGTCTCGTCGGCATCGGCGAAGGAGCCGACGTCGGTGAACTTGCCGTCCGCGCCCCGCAGCTTCACCAGATCGGCGCGCAACTGCCCGGCGTCCGCCTTGGCGAACTCGGCGACGAGCACGAGCTTCGCGAGCGGTTCGGCGTAGGAGGCGCCGCTCTGCTCGTACGGCGCGCCGTGGGCGTAGGCCTGCACGGCTTCCGGCGTGAGCAGGAACTTCGACGCGCGGTCGACCGTGTCCGGCTGCTCGTCCAGTGCCCGCAAGGCGAGCACCAGATCGGCGGTGGCGTCGTAGTCGACGTAGGTCTTGCCGTCCTCGGTGACCTCGACGTGGTCGCCGCCGACGAGCCGGTTCGTCAGGTACGCGCCGAGCCGGGACGTCGCGGGGGCCGTGCCCGCGATCGCGACCGGCGTGGAGATCGCGGTCGGTGGCGGGACGCGGGCGCCGGTCGACGCCCTCGGCGTGACGGTCTTCTTCTGGGGTTTCGGTGCCGTCGTCTTCGGCGCGGGGGCCTGCGGGGCGGGTTTGGCCGCGGGCGGAGTGCTCGTGACGGTGACCGTGCTCGGCGCGGGCGGACTGGCCGACGGGGACGAGGACGTGCCCGGCGTCGGCGTGACCGAGGTCGTGGTGGTGGTGGTGGTGGTCGTCGTCGTGGTGGTCGTGGTGGTCGTTGTCGTGGTGGTGCTCGGCGCCGGTTCGCTCGTGGTCGAGGTCGGCGTGCTCGTGGGCGACCCCGTCCCGGAGGACGACGTCGTCGTGGGCGTGGTCGGCGTTTCCGAGACGCTGCTGGTCGGCGGCTGCCCACCGCCCTTCGTGAGCGAGGAGAAGCCGACCTGCGACAACCCGAGCGAAGCCTGGGCGCTCGCGCGGATCCAGGTGTCGAGGCCGCTGATCCCCGAGGCGCGCGCGGCCTCGTAGGAAGCGGGGTTGTAGGCGATCGCGCCGAGGTCTCCCGCGAGCCTGTTGCCGGAGTCGGCCGCGGCGTTCGCTTGCGCGGACTTGAGGTACCGCACGCCCTTGTCCACCGCCGCGTCCGCGCCACCCGCCTCGGCCAGTCCCTGAAGGATCAGGCCGGTGCTGTTGGTGTTCGGCGCTTCGGTGCCGACGCCACCGCCCCAGCCGCCGCCGGCGGCCTGGTTCGCTTTGAGCCACGCGACGGCCTTGGCGATCGGGGTGTCGAGCCCGGCCGCGCCCGCCTTCTTGGCGGCCAGCATCGCCGAAAGCGCGATGCCGGTGGCGTCGCCGTCGGTCGGCGAGAGGTCGAGCGGTTTGCCCTCGTCGCAGGTCGAGACCTTGTGCCCGTCCGGGGTGACGTGGTCGCCGGTCTCCTTCGTCGGGATGTAGGCGAACATGACGCGGAAGTAGCCCTCGGAACACTGCTGGGTCAGCAGCTTGTCGATGGCGAGCTGGTCGTTCTCGCCCGCCGCGGCGAGCCCGATCACGCCGAGCGCCTGGCCGAACATGTTGGCGTTGTTGATCACGTCGCCGGTGACGTCGGGCTTCTTCGTGTAGTCGCTGACCCGGCCCTTGTCGGGCCCGCCGCGCATGATCGCGTTCTGGGTCTCGGCGACCAGGTCGTAGCCGTCGAAGTTCCGCGGATTCCGGCCGGAGACCTCAGCGGCGACGAGGGTCTTGGCCGTGGCTCCACCGACGATGACGTTGTCGAACCCGGCGCCGGGGATGAATCCGTCCCAGGTGAAGTAGTCGGTGGCGTGGCCCTGGTCGTCGAGGAACTTGACGATCGGCTCGGCCTTCGCGGCATCGCCCGACGCGTACATCGAGAACAGGACGTCGAGCATCAAGCCGTGGTCCGGCAGTGAGCCGCCGTTGGGGTTCTCGAGCGTGCCGTCCGGCTGCAGCTTCGTCGCGAGCCAGCGGGAGTTCGACTTCGCCGCGTCAGGATCGTTCGCTGCTGTCGCCGTTCCGGTGAGCAGCGCGGCGACCACGCCGACGCTGACGGCGAAGGCCAGGGCGGCCAGGGACCCGCGGCGCATGACTCCTCCTTGCGGCATGGCGGAGGACAGGCGCGGGACGCCGCAGTCACCCCTGTTTATCGCGACAGTGGTTCGGACTTCTGGTTGGTTCATCCGCCCGTGCGGTACCCCGGCTCGCCCTGGTGAAGGGCCCACGGTTGCGCGACAGCGCCGGATTTCGACCGGCTTCCCCGTCACGGGCGGCGGTATTGGGTTGTCGAGCCCGCCGAGGTTAACACCCGATTACCTCCGGCAGGCACCGCTGAGCAGGTCGGTTGCCAGGATCACAGCGTTACTCGCGCCCGGCGGTACCCCCGCGCTTGACCGGCATGACACTCTTCGGGTCGTCCGATTCAGCGCGGTCGTGGGGGAAGTCCGGTGAGAGTCCGGCGCTGTCCCGCAACGGTATGCCCTCCAGGCGAGCCCGGTCACCCACGTCGCGCGGTGTCACCGACTCCTGTCGAGGAAATGCGGGAAAGGGTTCTCATGAGACGTTTGGTCTTCGCTGTCGCCATGCTGTGCGGCATCGGGCTGGTCGCCGCTCCGGCGGCGAACGCCGCCACCCCGAACAAGGCGGACGCCGCCGCGGGCTGGCTCGCCAGGCAGATGACCGACGGGGAAAGGTTCGAGGCCGATTTCGGCGGCCAGAAGTTCCCCGACCAGGGCTTGACGATCGACGCGATCTTCGCGTTCGCCGCCGCCGGTGTGTCCGACACGAACGCGGGCAAAGCGATCACCTGGCTGGCGAAGCCGGAGATCACCACCGGCTACGTCGGCAGCGGCACCGAGGCCTACGCGGGCGCGCACGCCAAACTCCTGCTCGCCGCGCAGATCCGGGGCAAGAACCCGGCGTCGTTCGGCGGCGTCGACCTGAAGACGGGCCTGCTCTCGCTGCTCACGCCGTCCGGCCGGTTCTCCGACCGCTCCGAATACGGCGACTACTCCAACGCCTTCTCGCAGTCGCTCGCGCTGCTGGCGCTGGACCGCACTCCGGCGGGCGCGCCCGCGTCGGCCGTGACGTTCCTGGCGGGCGCCCAGTGCGCGGACGGCGGATTCCCGCTGAACTTCGGCGAAGCCACCTGCACCAGCGACGTCGACGCGACCGCGATGGTCGTGCAGGCCTTGCGCGCCACCGGTGACGCGGTGAACGCCCGCGAAGGCACGTCCTGGCTGGTCACCAAGCAGCACGCGAACGGCGGCTTCGGCGTCGGCGCGAACGCGCCGAACTCCAACAGCACCGGCCTCGCCGCCGAAGCGCTGGCCGGGCACCGTCCCGCCGCCGCGGTCAAGGCGCGGGAGTTCCTGCGGTCGCTGCAGACCGGCTGCACCGGCGCCGAGGCGGACCGCGGCGCGATCGCCTACGACGCCACCGGGCTGAACCCGGCGACCGCCCCGCGCGCGACCGCGCAGGCGATCCTCGGCCTGGCCAGGGTTCCGCTGAGCGACCTGCAGGGCGGTGGCCGTCCGCAGGCCCCGGTGCTCGCCTGCCCGTGATGTGAGCCTTCGGGTGGTTTCCGCTTGCCACCGACGGAAACCACCCGTACCGGCAGTCAGCCGGCGCGGAGCGGCTCGCGTCCTTCCACGAGCGCGCCGAGCAGAGTCGACGCCGCGTCCAGATCGGGTGCCCGGGAGGCGAGCACGTCCGAGTACAGGAACGCCTCCCCCAGCCGGACGATCGCGTAACAGAGGCTGTCCAGGCCGACCGAGGGGACGAAACCGCCGTCGTCGACGTCGCGGCGCAGCAGGTCGACGTGCGCCGCGATCACCCTCGGCTGGACGCGGCCGTGCGGATCGGTGAGCAGGCGGATCGCCAAGACCGGCTCGTCGTCGAGGAAACGGCGGAACCCGGCGCTCGCCGCGAGCACGGATCGGTACTCGCGCATGATCGCGAGACAGCGCAGCTCGCCTGCCGCGTTGCGCACCACGTCGCCTTGTTCGCGCTGCCAGGTGCGCGTCGCGGCCGCCAAGGTGCGTTCGGACAGGTAGTGGAGAGCGTCGCCCAGCAGGTCTTCCCGGTTCCCGGCGCGGCGGAACAACGTACTGCGGGAGATGCCCAGGTCCTGCGCGAAGGCGGAGGTGTCGACGCGGACACCGCGCTCGATCCACCGCGCCGCGCTGCGGATTATGTCCTCGGCAGAGGGGTTCACGACCGCAGATCGTACGAGAACGTGGCCCCTCGCTCGCGCCTGGCGTGAGCAAGGGGCCCTTCACGTACTTCAGCCGGCGGGCAGCACGCGGCCCCGCACCTCACCGAACCCGATCCGCGCGCCGTTCGCGCCGGGCGCGGTCCCGGTGATGACGACCTCGTCGCCGTCCAGCAGGAAGGTGCGCTCCTCCCCCTTGACCGTGAGCGGTTCCCTTCCGCCCCAGGACAATTCGAGGAACGCGCCGCGCTGGTTCTTCTCCGGTCCGGAGATCGTGCCGGAGCCGTACAGGTCTCCTGTGCGCGAGGACGCGCCGTTGATCGTCAGGTGCGCGAGCATCTGGGCGGGCGACCAGTACATCTCGCGGAAGGGCGGGCGGCTGACCTCCTCGCCGTTCCATTCGACGACCAGATCGATGTCGAGCCCCCACGGCGAGCTTTCCCGCAGGTACGGCAACGGCTGCGGATCGATCTGGCCCGGCAGCGGGATCCGCGCGGCCTCCAGCGCCAGGATCGGTACCACCCAAGGGGAGATCGAGGTCGCGAAGCTCTTGCCGAGATGCGGGCCCAGCGGGACGTATTCCCACGCCTGGATGTCGCGGGCAGACCAGTCGTTGAGCAGGACCGCGCCGAAAACGTGGCGGGGGAAGGCGTCCGGGGTGATCGGGGTGTTCAGCGGGGTCCCGGTGCCGACGACGAAGCCCAGCTCCGCTTCGATGTCCAGCCGCACACTCGGCCCGAACACCGGCGCCGCCTCGGCCGGGGCCTTGCGCTGACCGCTCGGGCGCACGATGTCCGTACCGGAGACCAGGACCGTGCCGGACCGCCCGTGATAGCCGACCGGGAGATGCTTCCAGTTGGGCAGCAACGGTTCCGCGTCCGGGCGGAACAGCCTGCCGACGTTCGAAGCGTGGTGTTCGGAAGCGTAGAAGTCGACGTAGTCCGCGACCTCGATCGGCAGGTGCATGCTCACCCGCCCGACGGGATGGACCGCGCCGTCGGGGATTTCGCCGGTGACCAGGTCACGGATCCGCGCCCGGACCGCCACCCAGCGGTCGTAGCCCTGCGCCATGAACGGGTTCAGCGACGGCGCGGCGAACACGTCGTCGCCGAGCGCCGCGGCCAGGTCGAGGACGGAGTCCCCGACACGCACGCCGACGCGCGGGGAACCGCCGTCGACGGAGAACACGCCGTACGGCAGGTTGTCGATCCCGAACAGGGAGCCTGCGGGGATGTCGATCGTGGTCATGCCTCTCCTCGGGGCGCCTCGAGCAGGCCGAGTCCGGCCAGTTCGGTCAGGGGGTCGGTGATGCTGCAAGTGCCGAACGACGTGAAGCCCGCGCGGACCGCGACGGCGCGATCCGGCTCCAGCGCCCGCAGTCGCCCGGCGAGAGCGGCGCCGTCTCGTTCGGCGAGCGCGGCTTCCGCGTCGCCGCCGGTGAGGACGGCGTCGGTGGCGAGCATCAGGTTCAGGAAACCGTGCTGTTCGAAGCCGGTCGCCGGGTCGGTGTTGCGGAGCGCGTGGTGCAGCCCGGCGGTGGCCTTGAACGGGACACCCGCCTCGACGGCCGCCCGGACCGCGGCCGCGAGTTCGGCCTCGTCCGGGTACAGCTCGGCCCGGACGCCACCGGTGCGGAACTTCGCGCGGTGGCCGGTGCCGGACAGGGCGGCCAGCATCCGAAGCCGCCGGCCGTCACGCGGGATCTCGACGAAAACCGGTGCGGTGGCGACGGAAATCGCGTCGACCACCTCGTCCGGCCCCATCTCGTCCGGGACGGCGATCTCGAGCGCGTCGAGTTTCACCGGCAGCGTGGCGACGGCCTTGAGCGCGCCGTCGAGCTGCGCGGGCCCGCCGGGCAGGGTGACCGCGATCGGCAGCGGGGCTTCCCGGTCGCCCAGCACCTCGGCGAGCTCGCCGAGCGCGGTGGCGGCGACCACCAGCGGTCCGACGAGGCCCGCGTACCAGGCGGAGACGTGTTCGTCGTGTGCCGCGACGGCGTCCGGCAGCGGGGCCAGCCCCGGTGGGAACACCGCGGCGTCGTCGCACAGCCCGGCGAAGAGCGCGGGAATCCGTCCGCCGTCCACCATGGTCTCCTCCTCCCCGATTTAGTTCACACTTTGACTATCCGTTGGGCAGGATAGTCCGGTCTTCCGGGCGACGGGAAGGGCTACTTGCGGCTCCGGGTGCCGAACTCGGCGCGACTCGTGATCAGCTTGCCCAGCAGCATCACGAGGATGCGCTGTTCGGTCTCGGTCAGCGCGTTCGTCCAGCCGAATTCGCGTTCGTTGTGCTCGCGGAAGACCGAGACCATCTCTTCGTGCCCCGCCTCGGTCAGCGACAGCTGCACCGAACGGCCGTCCCGCTCGTCCGGGACCCGGTCGAGCATTCCCTCCGCGACCAGCGTCTTGACCAGGTTCGACACCGCCGCCCGGCTCATCCCGGTCAGCCGGGCGGCGCTCGTCGGTTCGAGCGGTCCGGCGAGCCAGACCACGAACAGCAGCCGGAACGCCGACCACGACCGACCACGCGGCCGGTGCACCGCGGCTTCGAGGTCGTAGGTCACCAGGTCGGAGGCGCGGTTGAGGGTCAGCAGCACCTCGGTCGCCAGCTGGTGCCGGAAGCCGTACTCCTGCGCGAGCCGCCGGTTCGCCAGCGCCACGAACGACCAGAAGTCCAGCCCGGCCGCGTCCACGTCTTCCATCGCCGAACACTAACCCGACGTCTCGAAAATGGTCAAAACCTGAACTATCTCGGGGAGGACGCTGTTCGTCTCTAGCGTGGCGCTCGTGCCGTGCCGAGGGGGACGACACCCGTGTCCAGATGGACGACACGCGTGACTGGACGGACGACACGGGCCTGGAACCTCGGCCGCGAGAGTGCCGTCCGTCTGGTCACGCGTGTCGTCCATCTGATCACACGTGTCGTCCACCCCGTCACGCGAAAGTTCCGAGCTTGGTCACCGTGGTCGTGAGTGGCGATCCGGGTTGGAACGGACCGGTGTTTGTTCACCCGCTGGGCTTGGGTTCGCCTCGCCTGCCCGCTGGGGTCGAGCGTGGAGGATTCGGGACGCTGAAAGTCCCGAATCCTCCACTCGCATCACCCAACTACCCGACTCGCCTCCTGGAGGTTCCTCCAGCAGAGATCCGCAAACATGGAGGTTCCTCCATGGCGGGCAGACCCCCACACCGGGTTTGCTGAAGGCATGAGCAGAACGGAAGTGCCACCGGGGACCGCGAAAGCCGTCCGGGTGGCCGCGGGAGACCTGATCCGGGTGATCGACGTCGAGGGCGGCCAGGTCGGCGACGTGTTCGCGTTCACCGACAGCGGGGCCGACCTGGCCGAGCACCACAGCGCGGCGCACACCCGCGCCGCGACCGACAGACTGTTCCCCGCCGTCGGCGAGGCCTTCGTGACCGACCGGCGCCGCCCGATCCTGACCTTGGCCGAGGACACCTCGCCCGGCGAGCACGACATGCTGATCCCGGCCTGCGACCCGGCCCGGTATGCCGCGCTGGGAGCGCCGGGTCACCGGTCCTGCGCCACGAACCTGCGCGAGGCGCTGAGCGAGCTCGGGCTGAGCTTCACGGGCCCGGCCCCGCAGCCGATCAACGTCTTCATGCGCATCCCGGTCGGCGCGGACGGCAGGCTGAGCTGGCTGACCGCGACCTCGCGGCCCGGCGACGCCGTCACGCTGCGGGCCGAACTGGATTGCGTCGTCGTGGTTTCCGCCTGCCCGCAGGACCTCGTCCGGATCAGCGACGCCGGACTCTCCCCGCTCGCCATCGAAACAGTCCACAATGGAGGAACACGATCATGACCACCACCGTCGGCCACGCCCACCCCGCGCTGGCCCCGGCCACCCTCGGCGGTCTCGCGCTGCGCAACCGCTACGCCGTCGCCCCCATGACCCGGGTCTCGGCCGCGCCCGACGGCACGCCGACCGGCGAAATGGCCGACTACTACGCCGAATTTGCCCGCGGCGGGTTCGGGCTCGTGTTCAGCGAGGGCACCTACCCGGACACGGCGGCCAGCCAGGGATACCTCAACCAGCCCGGCCTCGCACGGGACGAACACGTCGCGGGCTGGCGCGTGGTCACCGCCGGAGTGCGCGCGGCGGGCGGCCGGATGATCGCGCAGCTCATGCACGCCGGCGCGATCTCCCAGGGGAATCCGCACCGGGACCACACCGTCGGCCCCTCCGCCGTCCAGCCGCGCGGGGAGATGATGCCCGCGTACGGCGGTTCCGGGCCGTGGGCCGCGCCCCGGGAACTGACCACCGCCGGGATCGACGACATCGTCGACGGTTTCGCCGCGGCGGCCCGGCGTGCCCGCGAGGCCGGGTTCGACGGCGTCGAAGTGCACGCGGCCAACGGGTACCTGCTCGACCAGTTCCTCACCGACTACACCAACCGGCGCACCGATTCCTACGGCGGATCGGTCGCCGACCGGATCCGGCTGACCGCCCGCGTCGTCACCGCCGTCGCCGAGGCCGTGCCGGAGCTGGTGACCGGTGTGCGGCTGTCGCAGACGAAGGTCAACGACTTCACCTACCGCTGGCCCGGCGGCCGTGACGACGCCGAGGTGATCTTCGCCGCGGTCGCCGAGGCGGGCGCGGACTACCTCCACATCGCCAGCGAAGGCCGGAACTGGCTCGAAACGGCGAAGCTGGCCGACGGCGGCACCATCACCGCCCTCGCCAGGAAGGTCACCGGGCTGCCGGTGATCGCCAACGGCGGGATGCACGACCTCACCCAGGCGAAAGAGGTACTCGAAGGCGAGCACGCCGACCTGCTCTCGATCGGGCACGGCGCGCTGGCCAATCCCGATCTGCCCGCCCGTGTCGCCGCGGCGGAACCCCTGGCCGAGTTCGACCGCGCGATGGTCTCCCCGACGGTCACGGTGGCGAACTCGCGCCGCTGGCGGGAGAGTCGGCAAGCGTGACCGAAACAAGCTGGCACGGCGGCGCGGCCGCGGTGGCGACCCTGACCTTCGACGTGGACGCGGAATCCCCGATCCTCGCGCACGGACGGGGTTACGCCGGGCATCTGTCGACCATGTCCCATCAGGCGTACGGGCCGAAGGTCGGGGTGCCGCGCATCCTCGACTTGCTCGGTGAACTGGCCGTGCCCGCGACGTTCTTCGTGCCGGGCTGGGTCGCCGAACAGCGGCCCGGCCTCGCCGCCTCGATCGTGGAACGGGGACACGAGGTGGCGCATCACTCCTACAGCCACCGGCCGCCGACCACGATGACCGCCGCCGGGCAGCGAGCCGATTTCGAACGAGGCATGGAGGTCTTCGCGCGCCAGGGCATCGAGATCAGCGGGCATCGCGCGGCGGGCTGGGAGTCCACTTGGGACACTCCGGCGCTGGTGGCGGAACACGGGCTGAGCTACGACTCGTCGCTGATGGCCGACGACCGGCCCTATCTGATCGAGACCGGGGCGGGCCGGATCGCCGAGCTGCCGGTGCACTGGTCGCTCGACGACTGGGAGCAGTACGCGTTCCTTCCCTCGCCGCAGATCGGTTCGGTGATCACCTCCCCGGTCCGGGTACTGGAGATGTGGCGCGCGGAGCTCGACGCGATGCGCCGGTACCGATGCCTGTTCAACCTGTGCCTGCACCCGTTCCTGTCGGGCAGGCCGGGGCGACTGGAGGCGGTGCGGGCGCTCATCGAGTTCGGGCTCGGCCTCGGCGACGTCCGGTTCGCGCGGTGCCGCGACGTGGCGGCCGCGGCGCTGGCCGACCCAGCATTACCCGCCGAACCCTTGCGGCGCCTGGAAATCGACCCGGCGGTCTACCCGGACTGAGCGGCCTCCAGCGCCAGGAAGAGGTCGACCCGGTCCGCGGTGCGCCCGACGTCGCGGCCGGTCAGCTCGGTGACCTTGGCCAGCCGGTTGCGCAAGGTGTTGACGTGCACGAACAGGGCCGCGGCGGTGGCCGCCCACTGGCCGTCGTGGTCGAGGAACGCCCGCAAGGTCGTCTCCAGGTCGCCGTCGCGGGCACGGTCGTGCTCGCGCAGCGGGCCGAGCAGGACGTCGGCGAACGTGTGCCGCCACTGCTCGTCGTGCGACTCCAGCAGGAGCCGGTAGCTGCCCAGTTCGGCGAAACTCGCCGCCACCGGCCCGCCACGCCTGCCCCGGAGCACGCGGCAGGCTTCGCGGCTGCGCGACAACGGTTCGCGCAGCCCGGCCGCGCCGGACACGGGATCGGCCAGCCCGACGACCACGCGCCCGCCGGAGAACCGGTGCGAAACGGCCGCCGCCAGCCGGGGCGCGAACGCGGCGGGCGATTGTCTTCCCGAGCGGAACGGCAGTACCGCCACGACGTCCCGGCTGCCCGCCGCCACGACCGCGGGCAACCCGTCCGCCAGCAGGAAGTCCGTGACGGCCTCCGCCATCCCCGGCAGGGTCGCGGTGGCGTCGTCGCCGGCGAACGCCAGCGCGATCACGGCCAGCGGACCGTCCGGGTCGACCCCGAACGCGCGCAGCCTGCCGGGCACCTCCGCGACCCGCTGCGCGCCGGAGAGCACCATGTCCAGCAGTTCGACGGCGAACCGCATCTCGATGGCCTGCACCGCCTGGTGCCGGGCCACTTCGAGGCTGAGGTAGCGGGCGGTCTGCTCCAGCGCGTCCCGCTCGTCCCGCGTCAGCCCGGCCACGGGACGCAGGCACAGCAGCGCGGCGTCCGCGTCGCCGATCGCGCCGACCGGGAACAGCGCCGCCCGCGTCCCCGCGCCGAGATCCGCCTCCAGCGGCGGCGGATGCCGGGTCAGGGCCTCCGCCGCGGCGCGTGTCTGCCCGGCGTCCAGGCCCGCCCCGGCGGACGCCAGCTCCCGGCCCATCCGATCGACGACCGCGAGGGGCAGCTCGTGCTCACGGCGCAGGACCTCCAGCACCCCGGAGGCGCCCGCGCCTCGCGAAAGCGCCGAGGTCAGCTCGTCTCCCCTTCGCACCAACGACATCAGCGCGCTCTGCCGGTCCGCGGCCTGGATCGCCGCCGCCGCGCGGGTGACGGCCGTGAAGGGCACCGCCACCGAGATCTCCAGCAGCGGCAGCCCGGCTTCGCGGCACGCCTCGGCGAGCGCCGGAGGGGTGTCACGTCGTTCGACGCGCAGCCCGAAGATGATCCCGGCCGCTCCCGCGCGGACCACCCGCGCGACGAAGTCCGCCGGGTCGGTGCGGTCCAGCCACAGGCCGTTGGTCAGCACGACCTCGTGCTCGCGCACGTACGGCCCGGGGTCGGGCAGCTCGGTGTTGTGCACCCACAGCACCTGCCCGGCCATCGCCCCGTCTCGGCCGGGGACGACCACCCGCAGTTCGAGATCCGGGTCCGCGACCAGCGCCGCCAAGGTCAGCATGACTGTGAATATATCCAGCCATCGGCGGCCTTTATGGACGATCGGCCATTTCATCGGTTTTTCATGATGCCTGGTTAGCGTCCCCGCGAAGACACTTCGTGATTCGAGGAGAACCACCGTGACGGCAGTTTCGCGCACGATCGCCGAGCGCTACACCCTGCTCGAGAAGCTGGGCGGCGACGGGACGGCCGTGCTGTGGCGTGGCGAGGACGGGCAGGAAGGGCGCCAGGTCGCGATCAAGGAGCTGCTGCTGCCCGCGCTCGACGAATCCGCCCGCGCGGCCGTCGTCGAACGGCTCCGGCGTGAGGCCGGTGTCGTGGCGGAGCACCCGTCGGTGGTGCCCGTCCACGAGGTCGTGGTGGCGGACGGGACGCCGTTCGTCGTGATGGACCCGGTGGACGGGCGGACGCTGGAGGACCTGGCGTCCTCGGGGCCGCTCCCGCCGCGGTTGGTGGCCGACATCGGCAGGCAGGTACTCGGCGCACTCGCGGCCGCCCACGCGAAGGGCGCCGTGCATGGAGACGTGCGGCCCGCGAACATCTCGGTGTCCTCCGACGGCACCGCGAGGCTGACCGGCTTCGGGGTCGGCCAGGCCCTCGACCCGGCAGGTTCACCGGCTTTCCTCGCCCCGGAAAGGATCGCGGGACACGAAGACACTCCTCACGCCGATCTCTGGTCGCTCGGCGTGACCCTGCTCGGCGCGGCCGAGGGCGCGAATCCCTTCCTGCGCGGGAACGTCGCGGCCACGCTGTACGCCGTCGTCAACGACCAGCCGGTCTTCAGCCGGACGCACGGAACACTGGCGGACGTCCTCCGCGGCCTGCTGGCGAAGGCGCCGCACGCGCGGATGCTGCCGGATCACGCGATCCCGATGCTGGCGCTGGCCGCGAACGGCGCCGAAGCCCCGGTGCCGGTCCTCCCCGCGCCGCCGCGTCCCGGGGTGAGCACGCCGTCGGTGTCCGCGATCCTGGCGGGAGTGGCGGGCATGGTGCTCGGGTTCGCGCTGCTCACGAACGCGATGGTGATGCACCAGGCGTACTACTTCTTCGACTTCTCGGATCTGTCGATCATCGTGGGGGATTTCAGCTCGATCGTCGCCGGGGTGGCCGCGGTGGCGGGCGGCGCGAGCCTGCTCGCCAGGGTCCGGGCGGGGCAGATCATGCTCAGTGTCTCCGCGCTGCTGACGCTGCTCTCGTTCGGTCTGCTGACCGTCATCGGTGAGGACCGGATCCACCTCGGCCTCGCGATCCAGCCGGGTTTCACCATCGATCTCCTGCTCCTCCTCTTCGCCATCGCCCTGACTGTCGCCGTGTGGTTCGTCCCGGCCGAACGCCCTGCTGTGGGCTGATCCGCTCACAGCAGAGAAACCGGCGAAAGGCCGTGCCCCGGCGGCATCGTCGGGGCATGACCGACTACGAGAAGCAGCCACTCTTCGACCAACGGCTCCGGGAACAGTTCTTCAGCAAGCGTGTGCTGGTCCTCGACGGCGCGCTCGACGACGACAACGGGACGGTGCTCACCACCCAGCTGCTGTCACTGGCGAGCGAGGATCCCCGCAAGGACATCGCGTTGTGGATCCACTCGCCGGGCGGCTCGGTCCCGTCGATGCTGGCGATCCGCGATGTGATGCGGCTCGTGCCGTGCGACGTCGCCACGCTCGCGCTGGGGCTGGCGTGCAGCGCCGGGCAGTTCCTGCTTTCCGCGGGCACACCGGGCAAACGGTTCGCCCTGCCGCACGCGCGGATCCTGATGCACCAGGGTTCGGCGGGCATCGGCGGCTCGGCCGTCGAGGTGGAGGTGCAGGCGGACGATCTGCGCTACACGCGCGACACGGTGCTCGGCATCATCTCCGACGACACCGGGCAGCCGATCGACCGGATCTTCGCCGACTCCCTCCACGACCGCTGGTTCACCACCGGACAGGCGCGGGAATACGGCTTCATCGACCACATCGTCGAAAGCCTCGACCAGGTCGTCCCCGTCCGCTCCCACAAACTCGGCCTCGGCTCGGAAAGGGGTGCCGGCGCATGAGCACCTACACCATCCCCAACGTCATCTCCCGCAGTCCCGGCGGCGAGCGGATCATGGACGTCTACTCGCATCTGCTGTCGGAGCGGATCATCTATCTCGGCACCGCGATCGACTCCGGCGTGGCGAACGCGCTGATCACCCAGCTGCTGTACCTGGAGGCGGACAACCCGGAGCAGGAGATCAACCTCTACATCAACACCGAGGGCGGCGACCCGTCGGCGATGCTCGCGCTGTACGACACCATGCGTTTCATCAAGGCGCCGGTGGCGACGACCTGCGTCGGCCAGGCCGTCGCGGCGGGCGCGATCCTGCTCGCCGCGGGCGAGGCCGGGCACCGGTTCGTGCTGCCCCACACCCGCGTCGTGCTGCACCAGCCCGCGGCGAAGGGCCGCGGCACGATCCCGGACCTCATCCTCCAGGCCGACGAGGTCGTGCGGGTGCGGACGCAGCTGGAGGAGATCCTGTCCTCGCACACCGGCCGGGCCGTCTCGGATCTGCGGCACGACACCGACCGGGACCGCGTGTTCGACGCGGCGGGCGCCGTCGCCTACGGACTCGCGGACCGGGTGCTCGACGCCCGGGCCTAGGCGCTGTGGTCTCTGGCGATGCGGCTAAGCGGCCATGAGCAAGGGCCCGGACGGGCGGCGGCCGACCGCGAGGCCCGTGCTGCCGCCCCGCCGGACCGTGCCCGCGATACCGAACAGGAGATCCGCGAAGTCGATCCCGAGCGCGCCCGTGACCGCGGCGATCATCTCGCTGGACGGCTCCTTGCGGCCGCGCTCGATCTCCGACAGGTACTGCGGCGAGATCCCGGCGCGTTCCGCGATGTCGACGAGACGGCCGCCTTGTTCCTCCCTCGCCGCGCGCAGGCTCTTGCCCAGCACGTCACGCCACAGCGGTTCGGGCTCGCGGTCCGAAGTGGAGGCACGCTTCTGGTGGAAAGGGAGGATGTCCGCCATACGCTCATCGTGACATCGGGGCGGGACCCGTGTGCCCCGTTCCGCTCAAGGCGAAACCCGGAACGCGCGCCGGTACGCGCCCGGCGTCGTCCCGACCTGGTCGCGGAAACGGCGGCGGAGGTTGACGGCCGAGGCGAGACCGACGCGGGTCGCGATCACCTCGACCGGCAGGCCGGTCTCCTCCAGGAGGGTGCGCGCCTCGGTCACCCGCCGGGCCAGCAGCCACGCGCCCGGCGTGGTGCCGAGCCGATCGGCGAAACGCCGGGCCAGCGTGCGCTGTGAGACGTTGAGGTGCGCGGCCAAGTCACCCACCGACAACGGTGCCCCGAGCCGTTCGCCCGCCCAGGCGAGGAGGCCGTCCAGTTCGTCCTCGGGCGGCGGAGCCGGGACGAACTGTGCTTGACCGCCGTCGCGATGCGGCGGCATCACCATGTGCCGGGCGACCAAAGCGGCGTGCGCGGCCCCGTGGTCCCGCCGGACGAGGTGCAGGCAGAGGTCGATCCCCGCGCCCGCCCCGGCGCTCGTCGCGACGTCGCCATGGTCGACGTAGAGCACGTCCGGTTCCACCCGTATCCGCGGGAATTCCTCGCGCAGCCGGGCGGCGCGGGCCCAGTGCGTGGTCGCCGTCCTGCCGTCGAGCAGTCCGGTGCGGGCCAGCGCGAAAACGCCGGAACAGATCGTGACCAGCCGCGCTCCCCCGGCGTGCGCGCGGAGCAGCGCCCGGCGCACGGGTGCCGGGAGCGGGGCTTCCACCGGGGACCAGCCCGGGATGAGCACGGTGTCCGCGTCCGACAGCGCGGAAAGGCCCCGGGTCACGGACATCGCGTACCCGGCGGTGGTCGGGACCGGGCCGGGTTTCTCCGTGCAGACGTCGAACTCGTAGTACCGCGGCACCCCGGCCCGCTCCGTGCCGAAGACCTCGGCGGCGATCCCGAGCTCGAACGTCGACTGCACCGGCCGCACCAGGGCCATCACGCGATGCATGGCAAGAAAGTACCCCATGATGTCTTCCCGGACACTGTCCGACGGCCCGGTGATCGCGGCACGATGAGTCCATGCACCCCGAGATCCTCGCCCAAGCGGGCTACACTTCCGTCTCCGTCAAGGAATCCCCGGTCCGCGAACTCTTCCCCGGGATCCGGCTTCGTCCACTGTGGACAGGTCCGGACGGCGCGCACGCCAACGTACTGGAGATGGATCCCGGCACCTCGTGGCCGCATCGCGACGTCCACGAGCCGGGAGCCGAGGAGGTGTACGTCGTCTCCGGCACCTTCAACGACGGCGCGCGCGACTATCCGGCGGGGACCTTCCTGCACGCCCCGGCCGGTTCGTGGCACGTGCCGGCGTCCGCGACCGGGTGCACGCTCTTCGTCTTCTACCCCGAAGGCTGATCCGGAGTCACCCGACGACCCGCAACCCGCTCTCGGCCGCGAGGATCCCCGCGATCGAAACAGCCTGCTCGGCGGTGATCTTCGCGCCGCGCAAGGTGAGCAGCCCCCGGACTCCGGACAACCGGGAGCCGCGCAGGTCGCAGTCCGCCGCGCCGGTCGCCGCGAACTCCGTTTCGGTGAAGTCACAGTCCACAAAGGTCAGTCGGGACAGGTCGCCGGAGAACACCGTCTCCCGGAACGAAGACCCGGAGAACACGACCGGACCCTTGGCCCGCTCGACGGCCAGCGACGCGTAGTCGAACCGCGCGTTCTCGACGTACAGATCGGAAGCCGACGCGATCGAAACGCCCAGCCCGATCGCGCGGCAGCGAAGGATTTCGACGCGTCGCGCGGAGAGTTCGCGGATGGCCGCGTTGGAGAGATCGACGCCTTCGAGGACGACGTCGGACAGTGTCAGCCTGTCGAGGCGGGCGTTGGCCAGGCTCACTTCCGAGACGAGGGAACGCACGATCTCCCCGCCGCCGCGGACGCCGTCCTGCTCGCCGCCGTCGAGATGGACGGAGTCGAAATCGAAGTAGCCCTCGAACACGGCGGGTTCGGCGGTGAGGTCGTCCCGCCCGACCGAGGGGCGCCGCACCTTGATGCCGTCGAAATCCCGGAACTCCATGATCCGGACGCTACCTCAGGGCGACTCGGCCCAGGTGATCGTGAGTGGCGTTTCGGGTCAGGGCCAACCGTGTCTTGCGTACCTACGGGTCGAGCGGTTTCGCGTGACCGATGGGACGGCACGCGTGATCAGACGGACGGCGCGCGTGATCAGACGGACGGCACACGGTGGACTCGGCCGTCGCCGAGTGTCGTCCCCCTGGACACACGTGCCGTCCGTCTGATCACCCGTGTCGTCCGCCTGGACACACGTGCCGTCCGTTCGGGCAAGCGAAGGACCGGCTCGACCCGGGTGGATCGTGAGTGGCGACTCTGGTCATCGAGGGGAGGAAAAGTGTCCTGTTCGCTTGCCGTCTTGTCTGCTTGGAAGGTTGCGAAAGTGGCTTTCGCAACCTTCAACGTTGTGAAAGTGGCTTTCGCGACACCGCCGACCCGTCAGACCGCACCGAGCCGAGGTGCGTGGCCTGGCGGGGCGCCTGTTCCCGGTCCTTGCCCCGCCGAACACCCGAGCGGCCGAACTCGCCATCTGCGCCTTACCCCTAAAGAACCCGAATCCCCACTCACGACCAGCTCGGCCCGCGAACCCTGTCGGTCAGCCGGTCCGCCGGGGGCGACGCTGGTAGATTCCGGTACAGGGGTTGAGCCGCCAGCCCTCGTTGGCAGCACCCCGAGCAGGAGCATTGATGACGACCGATGTCGCGCGGCCCCTCCACCGCTCTTCCGGAGACGGTTGGACGCTGGAGACCTACGACTCCGACGGATTCACCGTGTACGCGATGACCGGCGAGTTCGATTTCGCCGTGTCCGCCAAGCTCCGTCAGGTGATCGAAGAGCGCCCGCCGTCGTCCGGCCTGGCCGTCGCGGACATGACCGAGGTCCGGTTCTGCGATTCGAGCTGTCTGCAAGTCCTCCTCCGCCTGGCCCAGCTACTGCGCGAGAGTGACGGCCGGTTCGCCGTCGCCACGTCGGTCCACGCCGTCGTCCGGCCACTCACGCTGCTGCGCCTCGAAGAACTCATGCCGGTCCACCCGACCGTCGAAGCCGCGCGCACCGCACTGGCGTCCCGCTCATGACCTCGTCCGACGCCACGGTCCGCCAGGACACCCAGGTCAGCGAGTTCTCCATGGCCGAGGACCTCCACGGCCTCGCCGAGGTGCGCGCCTGGACGCGGACCACGCTGGACGGGTTGCCCGCCGACACGATCGCGGACGTCGTGATGGTCGTGGACGAACTCAGCTCGAACGCACTCCGGCACGGCCAGGCCCCGTACCTGGTCCGGCTGCGGCGCACCGGGGACAACCTGCGCGTCGAGGTCGAGGACGGCGCGTCCGGCACACCGGCCAGGCCCGGTCCGCCGACCGGCACCGGTGGCCACGGACTCACGCTCGTCGCCCTGGCCACGACGGCTTGGGGCCAGACAGCCCGCCCGGACGGCAAGACGGTGTGGGCGGAGTTCGAAGTCGCGGACGCCGATGGCTGAGCCGGTGATCGCCGATCCGGTGACGACCGGGCGGAGCTGGGACACCGCGCCCTCACCCGCCCTGGTCGTCGACGGAGACGGAGTCGTGCGGGACCTCAACGGCGCCGCCCGCGCCTTGTTCCCCGAGGCGCGGCCGGGCCTCCCGCTGCGGCACGGGACACCCCCTTGGCTGGCGGACGCGGGCGCGGACGAGATCGTCCGCGGCGTCGCCGGCGACCGCTCCTGGGCCGCGGCCCCGGTACCGCACGACGGCGTCGTCACCTGGTGGCTGGCCGACGAGACCGACGCGGAAGCAGCGCACGACCTGCTGCGGCAGGAACGGCAGCGCGTCGCGTTCCTCACGGATGCCTCGGCGGCGCTGCTGAGTTCGCTCAACGTCGAACGCTGCATCGAAGTGGCCGCGCGGCTGGCGGCCGAACATCTGGCCGCCGCGGCGGTGGTGCTGGCCCCGCCGGTCCAGGGCGGTCATCCGGCGGCTTCGTGTGTCCGCGGCGAGGCCGTGACGCTGTCCAGGCTGACCATCGACCCCGCCGACCTGCCGGGACTGGACGAGGCGCTGCGCGGTTTCCCGCCGGTGCCCTCACGCTGGCTCGATCCGGGCGCCGCGCCGTCCTGGATCCTGCCCGCCGGTTTCGGCCCGGCGACGTCGATCGTCGTCACGCCGCTGCCGGGACACGGCGTGCCCGCCGGGGCGCTGGTCCTCTTGCGCACCGGCGACCAGGCGGCCTTCACCGAGCAGGAAGAGATCTTCGCGCGGCTGTTCGCGGCCCGTGCGGGTGCCGCGATCTCGGCGGCGCGGATGTTCGCCCACCAGGCGTCGACGACCGAGACGCTCATGCGCGAGCTGCTTCCGCCGCGACTGGAGCAGCTCGGCGGCGTCGAGTTCGCCGGGCGTTACCGGCCCGCGCAGGACGAGGACCTGATCGGCGGCGACTTCTACGACGTCCATTCCGCCGTCGACACCGCCGGGAACGAGTCGCTGGCGGTGCTCGGCGACGTCTGCGGGAAGGGGCTCGACGCCGCCGTCCTGACCGGGAAGATCCGGACGACGCTGCGCGCGCTGCTGCCGATGGCCGAAGACCACCATCGGCTGCTCAGCCTGCTGAACACGTCGCTGACGAGCCATGAGGACGGCCGGTTCGTCACGCTCGCGCTGGCCTCCGCCCGCCGCGAGGGCGACGCGGTACGGCTGCGCGTCACCTGCGCCGGGCATCCGCCGCCGCTGGTCGTCCGCTCCGGCGGCGTCGTCGAAGAGGTGGACACCGGCGGCAATCTGATCGGCGTGCTCCCCGAGATCCGGACGACGACGGCGGAGATCCTCCTCGCGCCCGGAGAGAGCTGCCTGCTGTACACGGACGGTATCGTGGAGGCCAAGGGCGGCCCGCTAGGCGACGAGATGTTCGGCGAGGAACGGCTGCACACGGCGCTGTCCGAATGCGCGGACATGGCGGCCGACGCGGTCGCCGAACACGTCCAGATGCTGGCCGCGCACTGGGTCGGCCGTCGGCCGCACGACGACATGGCGGTGCTGGTGATCAGCGCACCGCGGACCCCACGGAGGCCCGAGACCCCGTGACCACGGAGTACTTCGAACGGCTGTGGCAGGCGGTGACCGCCGGGGACGAGTACGCCGCCGGAGATGTCGTGGTCTCGGCGCTCGGCGCGGGTATCGACACGGAGAGCGTGCTGCTGGACGTGATCGGCGGCGTGCAGCGCAAAGTCGGCCAGGAATGGGCGGCGAACCGGTTCACCGTGGCGCAGGAACACGCGGCGACCGCGATCAACGACCGGGTGCTCGCCGGTTTCGGCTACGCGCTTCCCCGGCCACGCGCGCACCGGGGCCGTGTCACGGTGGCGTGCGTCGACGGCGAATGGCACGCCATGCCCGCCCGGCTGCTGGCCGAAGTGCTGAAGTTCCGCGGTTTCCGTGTCGACTACCTCGGTGCCCAGGTGCCCGCCCCGCATCTGGTCGCCCATCTGCACCGCACCGGGCCCGACGTGGTGGCGCTTTCGGCTTCGCTGGCCACTCGCCTGCCCGCCGCGCACGCCACGATCACGGCCTGTCAGGCGGCCGCGACCCCGGTCATCGCGGGCGGAGCGGCGTTCGGGCCGGACGGCCGGTACGCGCGGCTGCTCGGGGCGGACGCCTGGGCCCCGGACGCACGCGCGGCGGCGGATCTCCTGGCCGCGCCCCTGCCCCGCCCCCGGGCCGGGCATCAGCCCCTCGACGACCTCCCCCATCTGGCCGATCAGGAGTACACCCTGGTTTCCCGGACTTCCAGCAGGCTGGTGAAGTCCGTCATGAAGGGTTTGGAAGACCGCGTCCCGGCGATGCGCGAGTACACCCTCCGCCAGCGCCAGCACGCCGCAGAGGACATCGCCCACATCGTCGAGTACCTGGCGGTCTCGCTGTACGTGGGCGACGAAGACCTGTTCACCGGTTTCCTGGCCTGGACCGCGGACATCCTGTCGGCCCGCCACGTACCGCCCGGTTCCCTGTTGCCCGCGCTGGAACTCCTGCGCGGGCAGCTGCGCGACTTCCCGCGTTCGCAGGCGATACTCGACGCCGCGCACACGCGGTTGAGCGACACTCTCACCCCGTGAAAAAGGGGCCCGCCCCGAAGGCGGACCCCTTTGTGGCTCACGGCGTCAGTCGCGAACGCCCTTCACAGCGTCCTTGATCTTCTCGCCGGCCTGCTTGACGTTGGCCTTGCCCTGCTCGGCCTTGCCTTCGGCCTGCCACTGCTCGTTGTCCGTGGCGTTCCCGACGGCTTCCTTGGCCTTGCCCTTGAGTTCGTCGAGCTTGTTCTCGGCTTTGTCGTTCATCAGGGCCTCCATTCCTTGTCCGCTGCCCTCCGGTTACCCGGTCCGGCGGCCCGGAAACGGCGGATCCGTTGTGTCACCCGACACGTTTGACTCAGCCAGGTCGAGTTCCGCCCACACGGTCTTGCCGCCGTCGCGGTGCTCCTGGCCCCATGCCGCGGCGCAGGCGCCGATCAGGGCCAGGCCCCGGCCACCGGTCTCCGAGGGCGGACGCGGGGTGGCGGGTGTCTTGCCGGCGTCGTCGACCTCGATGCGCAGACGGCCAGGCCGCCGTAGCAGGCGTACCTGCCGGGGCCGCTCCCCGTGCCGCAGGGCGTTGGACACCAGCTCGTCCAGCACCAGGATCGTGTCCGTGAGGGCTGCTTCGGCGACGTCGTCCAGTCCCGCACGCGCCCAAGCACGGACCCGGGCCAGTTCGCCCAGGTCACAGCCCACGTCGAGGGCCAGGACTTCGACCTTTCGACCGGCGGGCGCGGCCTGATCGGTGGGCACGGGGACCTCCATGTTCTCGACGGCCCTTCGCGGGCTCGCGTGGAGCTAGTACCCCGAATGCCACGAACTTTAACGAGCAACCTGTCACCGCTCGCCACCCGTATGGCCACAGGGGTAGGCCGTTTTCGCGACAACGGCTTCACACCCCGGGCAGTTGTTCACCGGCCGCTCACGACGGCCCCAGAAGGGATGGGTGGCCCCGCAGAGCGCGGTGACCGGGTCACCGAGTCCGGGGTCCGGGTTGCAGACGGGGCAGTAGGCGTGCGCCGCCCGCTCGATTTCGGCTGTCATCCTTCGCCTCCGCGTGTAGGCCGTTATACATACTTTCGCCCCTGTTCAGCGTACGGCGTTACTTGTTCCGCGTTTTCCGGTTTACCCGGCCCCGAATCCGCGTGTCACCGAGACCGCCGGTCGGGCCGATTCGCATCCACGCATATTTCGATCGTCCGACAGAATGGATTAATCGCTTTTCTCATGACAATTACTTCGCCATTACCAATGCCTTTACTTACTGGTCTTTTCGAGTGATCGGCACTCATGATCACCTTCGGACAAAGACAGGTGGCACGCGGTGCCGCTAGCATTGCGAACGTTCCCGGACAGACTCGGCACGTCCAGTTCGCGCTGTCTGCCTCATTCACGACTTCAGTCGGGAGGTCGCGAGCGTGCGCTCGCCACGAAAAGCCAACGGAAACGGCATCGAAAACCACCACGACGAAGGCGCGGCGACCACTGCTCTACTGCGCCTCGGCCGCTATTTGACCCGCGCGGAGAGTTCGGCGGATCTGCACTCGGTCCATCTCACCGGCGGCCGGGAGGGCGACGCTTTCTACCGGGACCGCTGGAGCCACGACAAGGTCGTCCCGTCGACCCACGGCGTGAACTGCACGGGTTCGTGCCGCTGGAACGTGTACGTCTCCGACGGGATCATCACCTGGGAGAGCCAAGACCCGGACTATCCCTCCGTCGGGCCCGACAAGCCGGAGTACGAGCCGCGAGGATGTCCGCGTGGCGCCTCTTTTTCGTGGTATTCCTATTCTCCGACCCGGGTACGTTTTCCGTACGCGCGCGGCGTACTGGTCGAAATGTACCGGGAGGCCCTCGGAAAGTACGGTGATCCGGTCGTCGCCTGGGCTTCGGTGATGGACGACCCGATGAAGAGAATGGCCTATCAGCGCGCACGCGGAAAGGGTGGATTGGTCCGGGTCAGCTGGGACGAGGCATCGGAAATCGCCGCCGCCGCGCATGTGCACGCCATTTCCCGATACGGCCCGGACAGGATCGCCGGGTTTTCCCCGATTCCGGCGATGTCCATGGTCTCGCACGCGATCGGGTCCCGGTTCATGGCGCTGATCGGCGCCCCGATGCTCTCCTTCTACGATTGGTACGCCGATCTTCCGGTGGCCTCGCCGCAGGTGTTCGGCGACCAGACCGACGTCCCGGAATCCGCGGACTGGTGGGACGCCGCGTATCTGATGATGTGGGGTTCGAACGTCCCCGTGACCAGGACGCCGGACGCGCACTGGATGGCCGAAGCCCGGTACCGCGGTCAGAAGGTCGTCGTGGTCTCCCCCGACTACGCCGACAACACCAAGTTCGCCGACGAGTGGCTGGCCCCGCATCCCGGCACGGACGCCGCGCTGGCGATGGCCATGGGACACGTCATCCTCACCGAGTTCTTCGCCGAACGGCAGGTGCCGTACTTCACCGACTACGTCCGCCGCTTCACCGACCTTCCCTTCCTGGTCACGCTCACCGAACGGGACGGCGCGTACGTCCCGTCGAAGTTCCTCACCGCCGCCGACCTCGGCGACGAGGGAGCCGAGACCCAGTGGAAGACCGTCCTGGTCGACGACCGCACCGGGGAACCGGTCGTGCCCAACGGTTCGGTCGGCTTCCGCTGGAACGAGCACGACCAGGGCCGCTGGAACCTCGACCTCGGCGAGGTCGTCCCGCGGCTGAGCCTGCTCGCCGACCCCGGTCACGAAGGCGTCGAGGTGCTCTTGCCGCGCTTCGACGCGGACGGTGTCCTGCGGCGCGGGGTACCCGCCGTCCGGCAGGGCGGGCAGCTGGTCACCACCGTGTTCGACCTGCTGATGGCGCAGTACGGCGTACGGCGCGGCGAATTGCCCGGCCGGTGGCCGTCCGGCTACGACGATCCGGCGGAGCCGTGCACCCCGGCGTGGCAGGAGGAGATCACCTCGGTCCCGGCCGAGCGGGTCGGCCGGATCGCGAGGGAGTTCGCCGAGACCGCGGAGGCATCCCGCGGCCGCTGCATGATCCTGATGGGCGCGGGCACCAACCACTGGTTCCACTCCGACACCATCTATCGGTCCTTCCTGGCGCTGCTGACGATGACCGGCTGCCAGGGCCGCAACGGCGGCGGCTGGGCGCACTACGTCGGACAGGAGAAGGTGCGGCCGCTGACCGGGCACCAGACCCTGGCCGGCGCGATGGACTGGATGCGCCCGGCGCGGCAGATGATCGGGACCGCCTACTGGTACCTGCACACCGGCCAATGGCGCTACGACGCGCTGCGCAACGACGAACTGGCCTCGCCGCTGGCGGCGGGCAAACTCGCCGGGACCAGCGCCGCGGACACGCTCGCGCAGTCGGCGAGGCTGGGCTGGATGCCTTCGTTCCCCACCTTCGACCGCAATCCGCTCGACCTGGTCGACGAGGCCGACGAAGCCGGGCTCGACCCCGTCCGCCATGCCACCGAGCAGCTCCGCGAAGGCAAGCTGGGGTTCGCCGCCGACGATCCGGACGCGCCCGGAAACTGGCCGCGGGTGCTCACCGTGTGGCGGTCCAACCTGCTCGGCTCTTCGGCGAAGGGGCACGAGTACTTCCTGCGCCACCTTCTCGGCACCGACGCGAACCTGCGCGGCGAGGAAGCGCCGCCGGACGCGCGGCCGAAAACCGTGAAATGGCACGACACCGCCCCCGTCGGCAAATTGGACCTTATGCTGGCAATCGATTACCGCATGACCAGCACCACCTTGTTCGCGGATCTCGTGCTGCCCGCCGCCACCTGGTACGAGAAGCACGATCTGTCGTCGACGGACATGCATCCCTTCGTGCATTCGTTCAACGCCGCCGTCGATCCGCCGTGGCAGACCCGGACCGATTTCGAGGCGTTCCACACGATCGCGAAACGGTTCAGCGAACTCGCCGAACGGCATCTCGGGGTGCGCAAGGACCTCGTCGCCACGCCGATGACGCATGACACGCCCAGTGAGACGGCGCAGCCGGGCGGGGTCGTCCGTGACTGGCGTGACGGCGAGGTCGAGCCGATCCCGGGTGTCACCATGCCGAAGCTGACCGTCGTCGAACGCGACTATCCCGCCGTGGCGGCGAAACTGGCCACCCTCGGCCCGTTGCTGGAAAAGCTGGGCGCCACCAGCAAGGGCCTGACCTACGACGTCGGCGAGGAGGTGAACTGGCTGCGCGCGAAGAACGGCGTCGCGACGACAGGGGCCGCCCAGGGCCAGGCGCTGATCGACACCGACATCAAGGCCGCGGACGCCGTGCTCGCGCTGTCCGGCACCACGAACGGACGGCTGGCAACCCAGGGTTTCCGCGAACTCGAGAAGCGCGTCGGCACGGAGCTGGCCCATCTTTCCGCCGAACACGAAGGCAAGAAGATCACCTTCGCCGACACCCGGTCACGTCCGGCGCCGGTGATCACCAGCCCGGAGTGGTCCGGCAGTGAGAGCGGCGGCCGCCGCTACTCGGCGTTCGTGATCAACGTCGAACACGCCAAGCCGTGGCACACCCTCACCGGCCGTCAGCATTTCTTCCTCGACCACGACTGGATGCACGAACTCGGCGAGGCGCTGCCGGTCTACCGGCCACCGTTGGGCTCGCAGCACCTCTCCGGCGGTCCGGGGGACTCCGCGGAGGTCACCGTGCGCTACCTGACCCCGCACAGCAAATGGTCGATCCACTCGACCTACCAGGACAACCTGCACATGCTCACGCTGTCCCGCGGCGGGCAGGGGATCTGGATGAGCCCGGCCGACGCCGAAGCCATCGGCGCGAAAGACAACGACTGGATCGAGGCGGTGAACCGCAACGGTGTCGTGGTGGCCCGCGCGATCGTCTCCCACCGGATGCCCACGGGCACCGTTTTCCTTTACCACGCCCAGGATCGCGCGGTGAACGTGCCGCGCAGCGAGGCCACCGGGAAACGCGGCGGCACGCACAACTCGCTGACCCGGCTGCTGCTCAAACCCACCCATCTCATCGGCGGCTACGCCCAGCTCTCCTTCGGTTTCAACTACCTGGGCCCCACCGGCAACCAGCGCGACGAGGTCACCGTGATCCGCCGCCGTTCCCAGGAGGTGCGTTACTGATGCGGGTCATGGCACAGCTGGCCATGGTGATGAACCTCGACAAGTGCATCGGCTGCCACACGTGTTCGGTGACCTGCAAGCAGGCCTGGACCAACCGGACGGGTACCGAGTACGCGTGGTTCAACAACGTGGAAACCCGTCCGGGGCAAGGATATCCGCGCCGTTACGAGGATCAGGAACGCTGGAAGGGCGGCTGGGAGCGGACGTCGAAAGGCCGGCTGCGGCTACGCGCGGGCGGACGGCTGACCAAGCTCGCGAAGCTGTTCGCGAACCCGGAACTGCCGGAGATCGCGGACTACTACGAGCCGTGGACCTACGACTACGCCACCCTCATCGAGGCCCCGCTCGGCGACGACGTGCCCACCGCCGCGCCCCGGTCGGCCATCACCGGCGAGGCCACCCAGCCCACCTGGGGGCCGAACTGGGACGACGACCTCGGCGGCTCCACCGAACACGGCGTCAAGGACCCGATCGCCGAGAAACTGCGTGACGAACTCGGGATCAAGATCAAATTCGAGTTCGAACAGAGCTTCATGTTCTACCTGCCGCGGATCTGCGAGCACTGTCTCAATCCGTCCTGTGTGGCCAGTTGCCCGTCCGGCGCGATGTACAAACGCGAGGAGGACGGCATCGTGCTGGTCGACCAGGACCAGTGCCGCGGCTGGCGGATGTGCGTCACCGGCTGCCCGTACAAGAAGGTCTACTTCAACCACAAGACCGGCAAGGCCGAGAAGTGCACCTTCTGCTACCCGCGGGTGGAAGCCGGGCAGCCGACGGTGTGCGCGGAAACCTGCGTCGGACGGCTGCGCTACATCGGTGTCCTGCTCTACGACGCCGACAAGGTCACCGAGGCCGCGTCCGTCGCCGACGAGCACGACCTCTATCCCGCGCAACTCGACCTGCTGCTCGATCCGCAAGACCCCGCCGTGATCCGGGCGGCCGAAGCGGCGGGCATCCCGCACGACTGGCTCACCGCGGCTCGGCGTTCGCCGGTGTACCAGTTGATCCACGACTACCGGCTGGCACTGCCGCTGCATCCGGAGTACCGCACGATGCCGATGGTCTGGTACATCCCGCCGTTGTCGCCGGTGGTCGACGCGGTCAGCGGCAGCGGTCACGACGGGGAACACCGCGACAACCTGTTCGGGGCCATCGACGCCCTGCGGATCCCGGTCGAGTACCTGGCCGAACTGTTCACCGCCGGGGACACCGTGCCGGTCCGGCAGTCTCTGCGACGGCTGGCGGCGATGCGGTCGTACATGCGGGCGGTGAACCTCGGGCAGGAGACGGACGAGGACATCCCGGCCTCCGTGGGTCTCACCGGCGAGCAGATCTTCGCCATGCACCGGCTGCTCGCGCTGGCCAAGTACGACGAGCGCTACGTCATCCCCACGGCGGGCGTCGGGCAGGCCCACGATCTGGAGGGCATCGCCACCCGGTGCAGCCTCGACGTCGACGGCGGTCCCGGCATGGGCGGCGGGGAGTCCACAGTGGACCTGGTCAGCTGGGACGACGGAGCCCGCCCGGACGCGCTCTTCCCGACGCTGCGAGGGCGGAGCCGGTGAAACTCTTCCGCCCCCGGGCGATCCCGGTCCCGGATCACGCGGCGTTGCGCCAGATCGCCGGCTGGTGCCTGCAATATCCCGACGAAGCCGTCCTCGGCAAGGTCGGTCTGCTGCGCGCCTGCCTCGACGAGACCACCGGCCCCGGCCACGACGAGCTCACCCGCACGGTGGCCTATCTCGAACAGGGCGATCCCGGAGAACTGGCATCGCACTACATCGAGGTCTTCGACCGGAAACCCCGCCGGACACTGCATCTGAGCTGGTTCCTCGACGGCGACACCCGCCGCCGCGGCGAGACACTGGCCGCGTTGCGCCGGTTCTACCGCACCCACGGATTCGCGCCGGCCGAGAACGAACTGCCGGACTTCCTGCCGGTGATCCTCGAGTTCGCCGCCGCGGCCGGCGCCGACGCGGCCGGGCAGGTGCTCGCCCGTTTCCATCCGGCACTGGATCTCCTGCACCGCAATCTGTCCACTATGGACACCCCGTATCGCGACGCCGTCACCGCGGTGCTGGCGACCCTGCCCGCCACCCCCGCGCCGCTTCCCGCCGAACCCCCGGCCGAGCTGGTCGGCCTCGATCCCTTCCCCACCGGCGCCGGAGGTGGCCGATGAGTTCCGGACTGGACCTGCTGCTGTGGGGCGCCGCGCCCTACGCGTCGATCGCGCTGCTGGTCTTCGGCACGATCTGGCGGTATCGCCACGACAAGTTCGGCTGGACGACCCGGTCGAGTCAGCTCCACGAATCCCGGCTCTTGCGCGTGGCCAGCCCCGTGTTCCACATCGGGCTGCTGATGGTGATCGGCGGGCACGTGCTCGGCCTGTTCGTGCCGAAGGGTGTCACCGAGTTCGCCGGGCTCGACGAACACGGCTACCACCTGATCTCGCTGGTGATGGGCAGTGTCGCCGGACTGGTCGCGATCGGCGGGCTCGGTCTCCTGCTGTGGCGGCGGATCCGGGTGCCGGCGGTCCGGGGCGCCACCTCGATCAGCGACAAGTACATGTACGTGGTGCTCGTGCTGGTGATGCTCGCCGGGCTCACGAACACCTTGGTGGACAACGGACTCCGCGGCGGATACGACTACCGCGAGACGGTCGCGCCCTGGTTTCGCGGCATCCTGCTCCTCGATCCCCAGCCGGAGCTGATGGCCTCGGCTCCGCTGGACTACCGGCTGCACACCGCGCTGGCCATGGTGTTGTTCGCGCTGTGGCCGTTTTCGCGCCTGGTGCACGCTTTCAGCGCGCCGGTGCGGTACCTGCTCCGCCCGTACGTGGTCTACCGGCGCCGCGCCCCGGGCAGCGTCGGCACCCGAGACCCGCGCCGTGGCTGGGAATGACCCGCGCCCGCCGCACCGCCTACGTCGCGCTGAGTTCGTTCTGCTGCATCGTGTTCATCGGTCTCTGCGCGATCCTGTCCGGCGCTCCGCTGCTGTTCCCTTCGCTCGGGCCCACCGCGTTCCTGGTCTTCGCCACCCCGCAGGCACCCGGCGCGAGCCCGCGGAACACCGTTTTCGGTCACCTGGCCGGTATCGTCGCGGGGCTCACCGGCCTCGCCGTCACCGGGCTGCTCAACGCCGCCCCGGACCTGACGCATCCGTCCTGGCCCAGGATCGGGGCGGCCGCGATCGCGCTGGGTCTCACGTGCGCCGCGATGGCCGCGCTGGACATCCCTCACCCGCCGGCCGGTGCCACCACCTTGATCATCGCGCTCGGCCTGCTGCACACCACTCCGCAGATCGTCGCTGTCCTGGTGGGCGTCGTCCTCATCGCCTTGCTGGCGGTGCTGATCAACAAGCTGTTCGGCGTGCCCTACCCCTGGTGGCGTTTTTTGGCTCCGATCCCCGCACCGACTGACTCTCCGCGGATGAGTAGATCTACTCCCCGATAAGTGCGTACGAATCCCCGACCTGGGCGGATGTGGTTCACAGGTGACCGATTGCTGTCGTAGGGTCACGGAGACAGCACACGCGTCACCTTGGGAGGGGTGTGGCAGATGGCTGGATATGAAGCGGTGCTCGGAGAGATCGACGAAGCGGGCAAGGCCGCGGGGAGGCTGGTAGACGACGCCCGCGGGCTCGATGCCGCCGGTGTTGTTCCAGAGGGCGATGCCGGACTTCCCGGCACGCGATCGGCAGGCAAACTGGCCGCGTTGAAGTCCGCCTGGTCCGGCAAAGGCCAGCGGTGGGCCGGGGCCTGGGAGACGTACGCCGGCGACTTGGGCAAGGCCGTGGCGAGCTATCGCGCCAACGAGGCAGCTGCCCAGCGAGACCTGCATGTCATGGTTTCCCACGGCGGGCCGAAGGCTGGCTGATGGTCTCCTGGGGCGATCTTCGACGCTGGAACCCCAGTGTCCTTTCGACCATGTCGGCCGCGCTCAACGGCAAATACTTGCAGCTGCTCACCTGCTCCGAAGATTTCGAGGACGCCGCGATGCCGAGCGGTTGGTCAGGCACAGCGGCTACCGCGGCGGCCGGAGCATCGAGGCGGCTGATCGAAGAGGGCAAGGAGTGGGCGGCCGAGATCGCGGCTATCCGCCGAGCAAGTGGCGACGTCGCGGATGCCGCCACCGGTGTACTGGCCGGCCTCAAAGAGGCAGAAGAGCTGGCACGCGCCCACAACTTCTCCATCGGGGACAACGGCGCCATCACCGACCATGGCCTGCCGCCGGACATCCCGGAAGAGCAGCGCGAGGATGTCGAGCGAGAGCGGAAAGTCGTTGCTTCGGAGCTGGGCGAGCGCGTGAAGCAGACGCTGCTCTCCGCCGAGGACGTCGACAACGATTTCTGCGCCGTGCTCGACCCGGCGATCAACGGGCACACCATCGACGCCAGTGGCGAGGGCACCAGTCTTGCCGCGGCAGGGAACGCCGGCGAGGCCCTTGGCTCCTTGTCGATCCCTGCCCCGCCACCGGTCGACGCGGGCCCCGCGGCCAACGCCGCCTGGTGGGATTCCCTGTCGGAACAGCAGCAAAGACGCCTGACCGAGGATCACCCCGGCTTGGTCGGCAACCGGGACGGTGTGGCGGCGTGGGCCAGGAGCACGGCGAACATCGCGCTCTTGGCGGACGAGAAGCAGAAGCTGCTCGACGAGCGCACCGAACTCATGCGCCACGCCCCTGATGACCTCGGCCGCGATAGGCCGCTTGTCCGCGACTACCAGGAAAAGCTCGGCAAACTGGACGAACGGCTCGCTGCTCTGGGCAAGGTCGAAGGCCTCACGATGGGCCCGGACGGTAAGCCGCTACCGAACCGGCAGCTCATGTCGCTCGATATGAGCGGCGACAAGGTGAAGGCCGCGGTGGCCAACGGCGACGTCGACAAGGCCAAGCATGTCGCGGTCTTCACTCCGGGCATGAACTCGGCGGTCGAGACCAACCTCGACGGCTATGTGAACGACATGCAAACCGTGCGCGAGAGTGCCAACCGCACGGTCGGTGATCTCAGCGGCAAGTCGGTCGCGACGGTGACGTGGCTCGGCTACGAGCCGCCCGCTACCGACAAACTCGGCGACTACGTCGACGTCCTCAGCGGCGGCGCCGCGCAGGAAGGCGCCGAGAAGCTGGCCCGTTTCGACCAAGGGATCAACATGTCCCGTCCGGATGACCCGCATCTCACTGCCCTCGGTCACTCGTACGGCTCGCTGACCACCGGCATCGCGCTGCAGAGTGACACCGGTGTCGACGACGCCGTGTTCTTCGGCTCACCCGGCATCTCCGACCAACCGTACGGAGACGGCATCGGGAGCCGTTCGATCGACCGGCTGCATGTTCCCGAGGGCCACGCCTACACGCTCGAGGCGGATGGTGACGTGGTAGCCGACGTAGGCAACATCACGCATGGGCGATTCGGTGAAGACCCCGGCAGCATGGAGGGTATGAAGCAGCTGTCGACTCACGGAGCGACGTCGCTGCTCGACGGTCGGCCGCTGGCACCTTCTTCGGGGCACAGCGAGTACACCCTGACCACGCCGGATGGCACCGACAGCACCAGCAAGTACAACATGGCGGCGGTCGTAGCAGGCCGTCCTGACCTGACCATCTCGAAGTAAGCCCAGGTGAAACACATGAAGCACGCTGCTCGAACCACCAGCTGGATCGCCGGGATGGCGGTCGCCGTCCTGTTCACCGGCACGGCGTGCGACAGCAGCCCGGACTACCTCGACAACGACCACAGCAAGGACGGCATGTCGACCCAGCAGCAGTTCACCGAACTCCTCAAGCGGCCGGACGCCAAGCAAGCCCAGGCAACGTACGACCAGGCGCTCGCAGACCTGCGTGCCAAGATCACGGAGGCCTCTGGCTTCTCCACGTGGCAGCAAGGCACCGTGGCCGAGGTGTCACCCGGTTGCAACGCCTTCCGCGCGGTCGATGTCCACGACGTGTACACCGCCTACACGACGTGGGGCCTGCCAGACGTCATTCCGGAAGCCAGCTGGGCGAAGACAACGCAGGCGCTCACCGAAGCCGCGGGCAAACACGGCTTCACGAAGAAGGGCTTCGAAGTGAATCAGCCCCAGTTCCGGGAGTTCCATCTCCTCGACAACTTCGGCGCCGACCTGACACTCTCGACCGCAACCGGCACGACAACCGGCACCAGCACCATGCTGACGCTGAAGACCGGCTGTCACCTGTCGGCAGAAGCACATACGCGGGGAACACCGCGGCCTAGCGGAAGCTAGTGGTTACAACGAATCCGTTAGCTCCGGCGCACTCCTCGGCAAGCTGTTCGGCGTCCCCTACCCCTGGTGGCGTTTCCTGGCGGACGCGAGATCTCCCGTGGCCTCACGCCGATAGGTATAGACGACAAGCCCCTCGCTGAACTTGGCCACCTTGTCGTACAACGCGCGAGCCGGGGAATCGACCAGCGTGTTCCAGTAGAGCCGAGGAAAACCGTTCCGCTCGGCGTCTCGCGCCACCCACTCGATCATCGCGGTCGCGACCCCTCGCCGCCTGACTTCCGCGTCCACGAACAGGTCCGCCAGATAACACCTCGCGTTTCCCCAGACACCCGCGTGGAAAACGTAATGCGCGATCCCGACCATGGTCCCGTCCAGCCGTGCGGCGATCCCGATGGCCTGTTCCCCGCCGTCGAGCAGTCGCCGCCAGGTCCGTTCGTAGGCCTCGTCGCCGCGCTCGACCCCGCCGTAGGCGTCGTGGCCGCGGGCCAGCACTTCCCATTGGGCACGGTCGGATGCGTCCAGGAAGCTGATCTCCACCATGGCGACCATCCTGCCCGATCCCTTCGCGCCTCCCCGTGAGCGGCCGTCCCCCGATCGTGGTTCGCCACCGCCCTGAATGGCCGCTATCCGGCCCCGGCGTCCGGTTCTATCGTTCGGACGCATGGCAAGCGACTTGCAGCGGCGCAAGATCTCGGGGGTTTTCGCCGCGATGGACGTCGACGGTGACGGTTTCCTTCAGGAGAACGACTTCCAGGAACTGGCCGAGCGCTGGGCGCGGCGGCGCGGCCCGGCGAACGCCAAGTCCCTGACCGGGATCATGCTCAGCTGGTGGACGACGTTGCTGGCGGCGTCGGATCTCGACCGCGATGACAAGGTCACCCTCGACGAGGTCCTGTTGGTGGTGGACAAGCTGCCGGGCATGCCCGAAGCCGTGACCGCGACCGCCGACGCGATGTTCGAAGCGATCGACGAGAACGGGGACGGCCTGATCTCCGCGGCGGAGTACCGGCAGTTGATCGAGGTCTGGAACGGCCGCCCCACCGACACCGACGCCACTTTCCCGCTGCTGGACTCCGATGGCGACGGAATGCTGTCCCGGGACGAATTCGCCGCGCTGTGGCTGGAGTTCTGGGCGGGCGACGACGCCGAAGCGCCGGGCACCCTCGTCTTCGGGCCCCTCGCCGCCTGACGCGCGTCCGGTCGCGGCTTTCGGGCCGACCCGGCGGCCATACGGGCCATACCGCGCCGAGTATGACCTCGCGGCCACCCTGCCCGGCACAGGATGGCAGGCGTGGACGAGGTGACCGAGCGGATCCTGGAGCGTGTCACCGGCGCGGGCGCGCCCTGCGTCTGGGTGACCGGGCCGGCGGGCGTCGGCCGGACCACGCTGCTCGCCCGGTTGTCCGAGCGGCTTTCCGCTTCGGGGCGGGGGATTTCGATCGTCCGCTTCACGCCGGACGGGGACCTCGCGCCCGGCGTCGATCCGTGGCCCTCACTCGCGACGGACGACGGGCACGTCCTGATGATCGACGACACCCAGTGGATGGGCTCCGATTCCCTCGCCGTCCTGGAGGCGTCGATCCGCCGTCTGGGCGGGACGTCGACGCGGGTGATCTGCGCGACCCGCACCCCGGTCCGGGACGCGGCCGGAAGAGTCGCCACCGTACGGCGGCTGCGGTCCGACGGTCTCGTGGAGCCGATGCGGCTGCTGCCCTTGAAGGCCGAAGAGATCACCGGGGCGGTCGTCGAGGCGATCGGCGCCGTTCCGAGCACTCCGCTGCGAGACCGGTTGCACGAGCTGAGCCGAGGGGTGCCCGCCGCGCTGCGCCAGGCGTTGGACCTGCTGCGCGCGCAGAGCGCGATCCGGATCGTCGACCGGCGCGCGTACCTCGTCCCCGGCACCATGGTGCCACTGCGGTCCATGCACCTGGACCCCGAGCGGCTCGCGGTCGCGAAGGCGGCCGCCGTCCTGCATCCGCTCGGCGAGGCGATGCCGTCGCTGATCAGCGAACTGCTGGCGCAGGATCTCGCGGAAACCCTTGCGACACTGGAGAATCTGCGCGCCGACGGCGTACTGCACCGCGGTGGCGGCTGGCGGTTCACCGTGCCGGTGGTGGCCTACGCGCTGATCGCCGAACTCGGGCCCTTCGAGCGACGGCGCTTCTCCGCGGCCGCCGTCACCGCGTTGTGGAACGGGACCGCGCACACCTCCGCCCCGTACTACCTTCCCGACCGGATCGCCGAAGCGGGCAAGCTGATCGACCCGCGGCGCGCGCTCGCCGAACTACTCGACAACGCGGCGTTCCTGCCCGACGACCAGACCACCCGCGGCGCGCGGTGGCTGCGTGCCTCCGTCGAACTGACCGAAGACCGGCCGCAGCGGGCGCGGGTGACCCTCCTCCACACCATGTGGAGCCATCTGAACGGCGACCACGAACAAAGTCTCGCGGGGACGCGGCGGTTGCTGGAGGAATTCCCCGACCGCCTTTCCGCCGACGCGGCGCAGGAGGCGCAGTCGATCGCCGTCTGCGCGCTGCACAACTCCGGCAACACGGCCGAACTGGCGAGGATCGCCATGAACCCGCCGGAATGGTCGGTGGCGTCGAGCGCGATCGCGCTGAGCCTGCTCGACCGGTGGGCGGAAGCGGCCGAACTCCTGGCGGAGAACGATTCCTGGCGCACCGAGTCGACGGTTTCCGCGATGCTGGGCGAACTCTTCGGCGGCCTCGCCGAACTCTGGGCCGGCCGCTCCGCGCGGTTCGGGGCGAACCTGACCGAACGCGAGCGATGGCCGTTGAGGACGGCGAGACGGCACCGGAACGACCAGATCACCTCGTACGTCACCGCGTTGCTGGTGCTGGGCGAACGGGCACGCGCGGAAAAGCTGCTCGCCGACGAGTCCTTCCCCGAGACCGGCCTGCGCGACGGCGAACGGTCGATGCTCGCGGCGATGCGCGGCGACCCCTCGCGCGCCGTCGACTTCGCCCACCGCAGCGTCGCCGACCGGTCCCGGCGCGGCTACGACACCGGCTCGGCCGCGATGCACCTGGTGACCGTGTCGGTCCTGCTGTCACAAGGCCGGTTCAGCGCGGCACGGGAACTGCTGACCGCCGCCCGCGCCACGGCGCCGATGCTGGCGCATCTGCTCGACATCGCCGAGGCCCGGGTCGACATGGCGCTCGGCGAGACCGACCGCGCCGCCCGGCGCCTGCACGCGGCCACCTGCGGACTCGCCGTCGGCACGGAGATCGCCTGGGCGGATCTCGCCGAACTGGCGTTGCGGAGGAACGACCGGGCCGGGGCGAAGAAGGCACTCGACGCGCTGGAGGACCTCGCTTCCGCGATGCCGACCGGACGGGTGCTGCTGTATCGCCACCTGGTCCGGGCCTGCCTCGGCCAGGAACCCGCCGGTGAGACCCTCTGGCTGGCCCGCGAACGCGACCAGCCGCACGAACTGGCGGTCGCGGCCGAACGCCTGGTCCGCCACGGAGCGACGGATCCCAAGGTGCTCACCGAGGTGTACGAGGTGCTCGGTTCGCTCGACGCGCTGCTGCACCGCGCCCGGGTGCGCAGCCTGATGCGGAAGAACGGGATCGAGATCCCCGGCGGCCAGGAGGAAACGGTCGCCGAGAACGAGCACCTGCTGGCGCTCCTGGCAGGCGAAGGACTGACGAACGAACAGCTGGCGACGGCGTTGCAGACGAGTCAGAAGAGTGTCGAGGGGCGGTTGAGCCTGCTGTTCACACGGACCGGCTACCGCTCCCGGATCGAACTGGCCACGGCGCTGCTGAACGGCCGATACGCCTCGTGAACGAACCTGATCCCCGGGTGGCCGTCTACGCGGCCGATCCGCTGACCCGGGCGGGCCTGGTCGGCATGCTGGCGCAGGCCCTCGACGTGGTGCCGCCCGGTGGCCGGGGCGCGGACGTGCTGGTGGCCGCCGAAGACCCGGTCGACCACGAACTCCCGGTGCTCCGGCTGGCGGTCGCCGAACAAGGCGCCCTGCCCGGCGTCCTGATCGCCGGGCCGCTCCCGCCGTCCGGGCATCGCTCGGCCGCGACCTCCGGGGTGCGCAGCCTGCTGCCGCATCAAGCCGTCCGGCCGGAGCGGCTGATCGCGGAGGTCGTGGCCGCGCGGTCTTCGGCCGAGACCTCCGCCGGGCTGCTGGCCGCCGGATACGACTCGCTGGTGGACTGCCCGGCGCGGTCGTCGCGGTTCCACGACCGCGAGATCCGTGTGCTGCGGCTGATCGCGGAGGGCAAGGACACCGCGGAGATCGGCGCGGCGATGGGCTACTCCCAGCGCACCATCAAGAACATCCTGCACCACGCGCAGCGGCGGCTGGCGCTGCGGAACCGGGCGCAAGCCGTCGCCGAAGCCATCCGGGCGGGGTTGATCTGAGCGTGGCAGGAGGTCCTTCACGGACAGCGGAAGGTGTGAAGGTCGAGTTCCTCGGCTGAGGCGAGGAAGGGAGCCTTCACATACGCCCCGTGACTGCTGTGGTTACCGGCGCACCTGAGGCGATCTGCGAGGTCCGTGAAGGCCTCCTTGCCTACCCTGAAGGTAGTGAAGGAGGCCTTCACGGACCTTGTGATCACCACTTTCACCCCAGACGCACCAGCAACCACAGCGGCCGCGCGTGAAGGCCCCCTTCACGCGGCTCAGCCGAGGAAACCCGCCCTTCACACCTTCCCCAGTACATGAAGGCCCCCTTCCTTACGCCTAGCGCAAGGAAGGGGGCCATCATGTACTGGCAAGCGGACAGGAAGCGCCTGTGGCCCGGGAAAGCTAGATGA